>DBJV01000112.1:0-9308 GCA_002297185.1 Christensenella sp. UBA767 | reverse complement strand
TTGGAAAAGGCACTGTATTGGACTCGTCGTGCCGCTGAGCATGGTGATAGAGATGGACAATGTAATTTGGCATGGTTTTATGAAGATGCAATCGGAGTGGACCGCGACATCGAACAGGCTAAGCATTGGTATCGACTTGCGGCACTGCAAGACCATGATTTGGCAATCGAGAAGTGCAAAGAACTTGGAGTTGCATTGTGATTACACATCGCAATATATGTGAAAACGGTGGGGTGTGCCCGATTTTAATACCGAAATAGTTTTTGTTAATAAAAAAACGAACATCTTTTAACAAGGTGTTCGTTTTTACTATTGACTCTACGGAACGGGACTCATCAACAGGCGATAAAACAAAACGAACACTTTGATTAGTGTTCGTTTTATTCCCTAATGGCGCGCCTTTGGATAAAATAGACGAATAATTTTGAGTAAAAGAAAAAGCAGATTCGCACTGCTTTTCTATTTCGATAGTTGCTTTCGCATCGATGGCAACTGTTTCCGTCGGCGGTGCAAAATTGTATGTGATAATCAATTTATCTTCAAAGAAAACTATTTCTCGAATGAAAGTATTGACTATCATTTTTCTAAATTGCAAATCGGTTGAATTTGCATTGAATTTTGATGATATGTAATTCTTGATTTGTTCACGCGAGAGATATTGCTGTGTTTTTTGTTTTTCCTTATCAATCTCAAAATCATATTGATTGATTTGCATCTCAAGTTCTTTCAATCTTGTTTTTGTTTGTTCGGTAATAATGCCTTCTTCTATCGCTTTGATGATATTGCTTGCGGATTTTTGCGCTTGCGCTTTTTTGTTTTCAAGCAATTTGAGCGAAGAATTGTCTTTCGCTTCTTTTTCAAGAACTGTGTACACCGAATTTGCGATTCTCGTAACAGTTTCATCGTCAGATAAAAATGCCATAGTTGAGTTTATAACCAAATCTTCTATGTAATCTTTTTGTACCGAAGTTGTCATGCATTTTTCGCCCTTTTTATGCGAATTGCAAACATAGTAATAATGCACACGTTTTGCTTTGCTAGAACCGCTTGCGCCGCTCATTTTCTTTTTACAGACACCGCATACTAATTTACCTGTGAGTATATACTCATAAACCGCCTTTTTGCTACTTGGTGCAATTTTATTTTGTTGATGTATCATTTCGACCTTTCGCCACAATTCGTCGGATATTATTTGCGGATATACTTTGTCATATACAATTCCGCCGTGTTCGACCTTGCCGGTGTATTTAAGTTTATGCAACAACTTGAAAATCGTTCGATTGCCCAAATATTTTTCGTCGTGATATTTGATTCCGCGCTCTTGCAATGATTTTGCGATTTCTTCTGCCGTATATCCTTGCGAATATTTAGTAAATATCTCTAAAATCGTGGCAGCCTCCTTTTCATTTATTACATATTTTTGATTGACTACGTCATATCCAAATACTTTTCTTCCGCCCGTTGCATTGCCTTTTAGCCAACTCTCATTGAGTCCGCGTCTGACTTTTTGCATAAGTTCTTCGGAAAAGTATTGATTCATACCTTCGAGAAAACATTCCATCATACGTCCTTCGGGCGTGTCTGTACAACGGCATCCTGCAATATCTATTGAAGTATTTAGCGAAATCTGGTGAGAAAATTACCTATTCGCGCGGTTTACCGTCATACATAACCGCAGATATTGCGGATGACGACGTAGTAACCGAAATGGGGCTATGGTCGCAAAAGTTGCTTCTGTTTGATAATGCAACATTGTATGATGAAGGTGAGATTCTCGGCACACTCGACGACGATGCGTTGATACAAAGGCTCACGCAAAAAGCAATAAAAAAATAAAAGGCGCAACACTTTTTCGATGAGCAAAAAACGGTATGAGAAAGGGGCTGCTTCGCCAAGCGGTTTAGCGCGAACAGCCCCTCTCCGTTTGCCTCGAAAAGTTCGCCTGTTTTGTTTGTTTTGCGTGTCCTTGTCTGGCACGCGTCAGCGTGCCACTTGTTCAAGACAAGGACACGTCTAATGGACAATCATACAATCTGAAGATGTTTTCGCTATTGTTGGTAAAAACAATTTGAGTATTTTACAGCAATGCGTTCGCGTCTTCTCCAAATTGTCGTACGGTTCACATTTAGAAATCTTGCAATTTCGATGTTAGATAGCCTGGACATATAAGCTGCAAGCGTTTCATATTCGGAGGGTGTTAGGCGCATTGCTTCGATAATCGTATCAACGGCGGTATAATCATTGTTAGACTCATCGCCGATAAAAGTTGTAATAGACGCCGTTGTGGATTCGTCTATGGCAGTTGTGTGTGCCAAATGGCGTGTATATTGCTTATCCAAATATCTGTCTACATATCTGAAACACGCTTGTTTTATAGTTATAACTTTGCCGCGTGCGGTTATATATGTATCTCCAAGTTGCTTGCCGATATGTTCATATAGAAACAACGCCGCGGTTTGCGCTATATCGTATCCGTCCGAATAAATATGATTAACATCTGCTCTTTTTTTACAATCTTGAATTAGTCCGTCGTAAAGCCAATATAGATTCTTGCCGGATCTACACATAACCGTCTTTATAGTCGCAACTGCGATTATTTCCCCGATACGTTGGATATTGTCTTGTGTGATAACTGCATCATCGTCCAGAATTCTTTTCTTTCTTGCAACAATGCGAACTTGAATATTGTTTGCGTTTTGAGTTTGCCGTTGAGTTTGTTCATTGATTTGTGTTTTCATTTGTATGTACGCTCCGAGTTTATTTGCCTTTCGGCAACAAAAGGAATGGCACTGAGAAAACTCAAAATCAACACATTTCAACTCAAATTTTGCCTATGTCAACGACCAGCAAAAATTATTGCATATAAAAGAAAGTCCATATCAACAAAGGCAATAATTTATGCCGTTGATATAGGCTTTTCTCTGTGCCAAACCGCCTTGACGAAGAGGAAAATAAACTCGGATTGTATTTGCATCTTTTATATTTTATACGCTCGGTATATAAGCGCATTATAAAATCATACCGCTGGTTTATAAATTATTTTTATTATTTTTGAATATTTTTTACAAAAATTGAAATAATATTTGATAAAATGCCGTTTTTGTGTTGACTTTTTGTCTGCGTAAAAATATAATGATAGCGAGAGGTACCACTATGTTAATCGATTTTAAATTTAAAAACTTTATGTCTTTTGCGGATGAATGCGATTTTACAATGCTTGCAAATAAAGACGATTCTCACTCTGAAGATCTTGTATTGTTTGGAAAAGACAGAATATCAAAAGCACGTCTGATTTACGGAGCAAACGCATCGGGAAAGACATCGTTTATTAATGCGATGTATTTTGTATCGTTGTTTATGGCAAACTCAAACTTGCTGTTGGAAAAAATGCCAATTCCCGTTGCTCCCTTTAAGTTTTGTAAGGACTGTTTCAATGCTCCGTCGGAGTTTTCTATAACTTTTATTAAAGACGGTCTGAAATATGCATACAAATTTAGTTGCACAAGAGAAAAAGTAATAGATGAGAGGCTTGATATCTATTATTCCGCCAAGCCAACAATGATATTCAATAGAACAAATACCAACAATTACGAGTTCAACAAAGACGCCAAGATATTGAACGTGTTGAAAGAGCGAAATCTTGATAATAAGTTGTTTTTGGTCACATCTGCGTCATGGAACTATGAAAAGACAAAGCCCGTCGTTGATTACCTACTCAACACCATAACGGTAATGAACATAGATGTTCTTTGGAGTCTTTATCTTGATAAAATTTACGCAAATAACGAGCAGGAAGAGTACAAGGCATTTTGTTTGAAGATTTTGAACAATGCCGATATCAGCATAAGCGACTTCAAGGTTGATTCAAAAAAAATAAAAGATGTAAACGCAGGCGACCTCTTTACAAAATTATTGACAGTTGCTGCAGAAGAAAATGAAGAAGCCGTAAAAACTATTCAGAACACTAACGTCTATAGTTTTACAACTTATCACGACGTGAAAGAAGAAGGCGGAAGCAATAGATATGGCCTTCTTCTCGATGAAGAATCGTTTGGAACGATTAATATGTTTAAATATTCTGCCGTTCTGTATTATGTATTCAAAGAAGGCAAGGTCTTGTTTGTGGACGAAATAGACAAGAGTCTACATCCGTTGATGGTTGAATATTTAATCAAAATGTTCCACGATAAAAGTATCAACACCACAAACGCACAGCTTGTTGCCAACACACATGACACGAATCTTTTGGATCTCGATATTTTTAGAAGGGATGATATTTGGTTCACGGAAAGAAACTATACCAACGGAAAGACCGAGATGTATTCCCTTGCGGACTTTTCCCCGAGAAAAACCGAGAACATAGAAAAAGCCTATTTGCTCGGACGCTTTGGCGCAATCCCGTTCATTAAGGGGGAGTGAAATGACAAAGAAAACCAAAGACGTATACAAAAAACAACGAAAGCCTTCGATTTTTATAGTATGCGAAGGACGAAATAAAACGGAAAAAGCATATTTCGACAACTTCAAAGAAAGAAGTGCGCCTTTTAATTTGTATTGCAAGACGTGCGAATCCACCGACATACTCAGTATGGCAAAAAAGGCCGCTTCTATCTTTGTAGAAAACGATTTGGATTTAGATTTGGGCGATAGAGTATTCTGTTTGGTTGATCTCGATTTAGAACAGACGAAGTATGACAAATTTATCACCGCAAAGAAAAAATATAAAAAGATAGACATTATCCCTTCCAATCCGTGTTTTGAGGTTTGGTTGCAATACTATTTCACAAAATTTCCAAAAGGTGTCGGCTCTTCTCAAAAAGCCAAAGATGAAATGGCAAAATACCTTCCGGGATATACGGAAAGCATGGATGTTGTGGCGGAAGCGCATCTTGGTATGAACGACCATGTCAAAGCGATACAGAATTCTGAAATGCGGAACTCTTATTATTCGAGCGAACAATCTCTGATTGAAAAGAACCCGTACACAGATGTCGCTACTGTCGTTACGCTGTTGATTAGTTATAGAAAAGAATAGATAATATCGACACTATTTTGCGAATTATTAATATAAGGAATAGGAATATGTGTAAGAGAACAAATGGTGATAATATAATTTCCGTTTTTAAAGATTCATTGTTAATAGATTCGGCAGATTTGGCGGGAAAATGTGCTGACACTGGGGTTAGCTTTATCGATAACCAAATTATACAACGCATTCCCATTATTTCACTTCTTTTAGGTACTGTAAAAGTAGGTGTTGACATTTGTAGAATGGTTGTCTGTCATAATTTTTCTCGCTTTATTACAAGAGTTAGAGCGGGTGAAGCCACTGATATTGAAATAAAAGAACACTTAAATAAACTTGATTCACCAAAAAAATTAAACAAAGAACTTGGTATGATTGCCGTGTATTTACAAAAGAATACGGCAGATATCAAAAACGACATTTTTGCCGCAATATACGTGTCGTTTATTAAAAAACAAATTCTATATGACGATTTGTGCGAATTGTTTGAGATAACGGATCGCCTTTTTGTAAAAGATATTGATTTAATGCACGAAATTGCTACTTTTAATCAAATATCTGGAAAAGGTCAAGAGCACCAACTGCAAAGATTGCAATCTCTTGGTTTGGTACAAATCTCTCATAAAGTTGGCGACTTAATCACTCTTTCTGCAGAGGAAACACTAGAATCCATCAGAGTTGGTTACTATTTCACAGAATTAGGTCAGCTATTTTATGAATATTTACCTATCATAGAGTCTTGATATTTTTCTTCTCAAATATGATATATTTGATTTTCTTTGAACATATCTTTAGAGTCCATAATTTTCCTCTCTGATTCTTTCAATTGTAGATTGTAAATATATTCGAATGCCTTTGTTTGGTCACTTTTATCATAACAGCCAAACATCCATTTTGCGTTGGGAAGTTGGTTGTGGATTTCTTGAAAATATGGGAAATCTATGTCCGAATACGAGTGCCCGAATACTTTTATTGTGTAGATATTCTTATCCGAAAGGCTGTTAAAATAATCTTTATTCCTTGCAATAATACCGTCAACATCCTTTACCGTTGCATCAAGCAATGATTGTGTTATACTATTTCCAACACATTCTTTGTGCCCAAAGATGATCTGCTTATAATCAGATAGTCCCAAACCAACACAGCCGTGAATATAATGGATGTTATCTTCATCTATATCGTATGACCTATGAAGCGTATGTGTATAGTTGAAACTTAAATACTCATCTACTTTTGACAATTCATATTTTTTTGTTGCATTATTTTTTTCTTCAAGAGATATCACCCAAGATGCAAAAGCTCGTTGTATCTCGTCTTTTATAGTTGTATATATCCCTGGATAGGATTTTAAAACCAATTGAGCAGCAGATTCTTTAAGATGTCCCAATCCGTTTTCGAAATCGCACCATTGTTCACCAAAAGTGAATAGCAAGTCTAACCTATCGATACAATCCAGATCCGTTTTTTCTAAATAATTGTGGAAGTCAGCATATCTTGTTTTCAATCCGTGTGCCAAATCGAAACCGTTGCCTATGATAACTAAATTCATAATTTCTCCTTATAAATGCAGCCACTCGGTGATTGAGTGGCTGCTTAATATTATCTATACGATGAATCGCAATTGTAATGAACATATATTGTTCTTCCATTATTCCAACTGCTATCGTTTTTGTTAAAAGGGGCTTTACTGACATTCAGCCATTCTTCCTCTGAGCCTTCATAGTATATATCTAGTTGTTCGACATCTATTCCCGACCCCAAGCAATAGAAAGCATTACTGCCTATGCTTGTAACTGATTTAGCAAGATAAATAGATGTTAATCTGTCACACCTAGTAAATGCGCTACGATTAATAGTTGTTAACTGATCAGTTTCTATCGTAAGTTTTGTAAGCATATTACAAAGATAAAATGCGCTTACGCCTATACTTTTTGCGTTTTTGATTACAACATTTGTTATATAAGTATAGTTGCAAAAAGCATAGTCTTTAATATCACCATAAACTATCACCTTTTGCAAATACTTAGGGACATAAAATGTCGCAAGAGTACTGCCCCCATATGAACCCTTAAAACCGACAACATCGGTATTTTCATATTGTTGTTGTCCAAATATGACACCAAAGTTGTTATACATATGATAGCTTTCTGCATTATCTTTTACGCTTGTGCCTGTGAAAGGTATAGTCATCTCTTTCAGTCCGCCGCAACCATAGAATGAGCCTTCGCAGATTCCGGTAACGTTTTGAGAAATAACAATGTTTTCCATACCGGAACAATTGTAGAAACAATAATTCAAATCTCCCGTGAGTGTGTCGGGCAAGACAACGTTTACAAGAGAAGTACATCCTTTGAAAGCATATTCTCCAAGCGATTTAAGCTTTTCAAACGTTGGACCTTGCAATGACGCACAACCGTCAAATGCATTGTTGCCTATTGTTTCTACATTGTTTAAATTGATTGTTTGCAAAGATGTAGAATTTGAAAACGCACTATTTCCTATTGTTACTACTGTATTAGGTAAATTTACCGTCTGTATGGTAGTTGACGAAAGATTGCTAATGGTAGTTACGGGTATGTTTTTGATGTGACTAGGCAAAAACACTGTCGAAGATGAGCCGTTATAACCATTGATGGTTGTAGCGGTTGATGTTTGCGTATATGAAAGCATAGACGGTTTGGTTTCTCCGCTCCAATATGCATATAACGTAAGCGATGAACCGCCCATTTTGACATCGTTATAACTTGATGTCAAATCTAAATCTGTAAACCATCCGCCAAATGTATGGCTTGATTTTGTAAACCATGTGTTTTTGCTGGATATGTTTTGTTGATACTTGAATATTTTTGTCGTTATGACTTCGCCATTGTTGGGATACAGTGTGAGAGTATATTTATTGCGAGAATAGTAATAGCTCACGGTGCTGTTCCCGTTACCGCTTATCGTCAAAGTTTGTTTTGACGGTGAAGTGAAATATGAGTACGTGCCAACACTCGGAGATACTGTCGAATCTGTTGTACCATACAACGTATCCGTTTTTGTGAGAGTATATCCATTGTCATCAGCATTTTCAAGATAATGATACACCAAATACTTTGTGTTCGTATTGGCAGTCCATTTCGCTGTGAGTGAAACGTTTTCAGAAATATTCCAAACTCCCGATGACATCACTTTATCACCATAATACCAGCCGCCAAAAGTATAGCCTGCTCTTGTGGTTGTCAACAGTGTAAAAGCAGTGTTAAAAGTAACGATTTGTGTCGTCGTATTGATTTCACCGCCATTTACATCATAGGTTATAGTGTAGGTGTTGGCTTGCCATACGGCAACATACTTTCTATCTCCTATTGAACCTTTTGGAATGCTTACTATTTTTGTTGTAGAAGACAAAACATCACTATTCCATCCAACGAAAGTATATCCGACCTTTGTTGGTTCTTGTAGTGTAAATTCATCAAAGGCGGAGTATGTTGATGGATTTCCTTGCGCATTTATACCACCATTCAAATCGTAGGTGATGTTGTACGTAATCAAATTCCATCTTGCACCGAGCGTGCAGTCTTTGGGGATTTTCCAGATGCCGTCTTCGACTTTTTTACCCTCATAATACCAACCGCCAAAAGTATATCCGGATTTTTGTGGAATAGGTAACGTTGCAACATCGTCATATGCGANNGCATTTGCGTTCTATCCATTGAACCGCCATTAAGGTTGAAAGTAACATTGATACTTTCCGCCGCCCAGTTTGCGATATAATGTCTGTCGCCTTCGGAACCTTTTGCGATTTTCAGTTCTTTCTCCAAACCGTCAATTTCCGTGCCCGACCAACCGATAAATACATACCCTTCTTTTGTCGGATTTTTAATGACAAGATCATCGCTTGCATATTTGTATGATGTCGGATTCGAATCGTAGTTTGATAATTTACCGCCATTCAAATCGTATGAAACGGAATATGTGCTTTCAGACCAACTGGCAACAAGTGTTAGTCTTGTAGTTACAGTCTCTAAATCATATGATACAGTATAATTTGTCAATACCCATTTTTGAAAAAAATGACCTTTGCGATATGGCGTTAATAAACTATTCTCTTTTTTAAGTTTAGTCACTATAACAGTGTCATTATTCTCTTTTGATATTTGCCCCTCTCCACAATCATAATAAACTGTGATTGTTCCGCCACAAGAGAAAACCGCTTCCATTCCCTCTTCTGTTTTTCCATATTGAAAATAACTTTTCGCTGTTGAAATGGCATTTATAGTATCTATACGATTCTTGCTAT
>DBJV01000093.1 GCA_002297185.1 Christensenella sp. UBA767 | reverse complement strand
TTGCGGATTTTTGAAGATTTTGAGGTTGCCGTTTGGATAAAACGATTGAAAAGGGTTGATTTTTACGATTTTTAGTTTGTTTTTTCAATAAATTTTTGCAATATTTACGGAAATTTTTGCAAATGCAAGCAAAGTATGCCGTGGCGGCGTAAATAAGGCGGCAGAGGTTGACTTTTTATGCTTTTTAGGTTACACTTACACTACGACATTATGGCAAAGTCTTATAGACTTTGAGAGGTTTTGTATGAAATTTATCGGCATCGACATCGGCGGAATGACCATTAAGGGCGGCATCGTCGATGAAAACGGCATCATTTCCACAAGAAAAACTATCGTTACGTCACCCGGCAAAGAGGACGTGCTTATCGTCAAAGATATTGCAAATCTCATTGAGGATATCGTCGCTGCAAGCGGACTTCAAAAGAGCGATTTCGAAGGCGTTGGTCTCGGGTGTCCCGGCTCCGTTTACGATGAGAAGGGAATCGTGAGATACTCTTGCAATATCAACTTCCGCAACACGCCTATGGCAAAAATGCTTGCGGATATGACGGGTATAAAGAACGTGAAACTCAGCAACGACGCAAACTGCGCGGCACTTGCGGAAACTATGTTCGGCGCAGGTAAGGGCGCAAAAAATTCCGTTATGGTTACGCTCGGAACTGGCGTAGGCACGGGTATCGTGGTTGACGGCAAATTGCTTACGGGCAATCGCTCGGCAGGCGCAGAGGGCGGACATATCCAAATAAACCTCGGCGGCGTTACCTGCGGTTGCGGAAAGAAGGGCTGCTACGAGGCGTATGCGTCGGCAACGGCACTTATGAACCAAATTCAAGCCGCTTGCGAAAAACATCCCGAAAGTCTTTTGGCTCGTGAGGTGGAAGAGAACGGTATTAGCGGAAAAGTGGTGTTTGACTGTGCAAAACAAGACGATAAAGTGTCGATTGCGGTGATAAAGAGATATATCAAGTACGTAGGAGTGGGGCTTGTGAACTTTGCAAACATCTTCTTCCCCGAAGTGATTATCATAGGCGGAGGCATTTCAAACCAAGGCGACAACATCATCAAACCGTTGCAAAGATACGTGTCGAGAAACGTCTATGGCGCGGTGTATAGCCCCAAAATCAAGGTGGTTGCGGCAACCCTTCGCAACGACGCGGGAATAATCGGCGCGGCTGCGCTTTGTATGTGAAATATGGCAGATTATAAGGATAAATTCGAGAGCATATTGCTCGATGTGGAAAAGCCTGCAAGATACGCAGGCGGAGAGTGGAACACCCCCGATATGACGGATAGGGCAAACGGGGACGTGGCTTTTTGTTTTCCAGAACTTTACGAAATAGGAATGAGCAATCTCGGCGTTGCGATACTTTACGACGTTATCAATAAGACGCCGGGGTACGTGTCGGAAAGGTGCTATGCGCCGGCTCCCGACCTTGCTCAAAAGCTGAGAGAAAACGATATTCCGCTCCTCTCGCTCGAGACGAGAAAGCCGCTCAAAGACTTTGACGTGGTGGCGATGTCGGTGGGATTCGAGCTTTTGTTTACCAACGTGCTTTATATGCTAGACCTTGCAAGGATTCCTTTCCGTGCAAAAGACAGAGACAATTCTTATCCGTTCCTCATTGCAGGCGGACCTTGTTCCGTCAATCCCGAGCCGTTTGCGGACTTTTTTGACGTGATAATCGTGGGCGAGGGCGAAGAGTCGGACATCGCAATCGTAAAGGTGCTTTGCGAAGGCAAACGCCAAGGATTGAGCAAGGCGGAGATTTTGCAAAAAGTCAAAGGTATGGAGGGGGCGTACGTGCCTGCGCTCCACAAAGACGGCGAAAAAGTGGTGAAAGCGGTGGTGCAGGATTTTGAAAACTGCTCGTACCCCACAAAGCCGCTCGTTTCAAACATCGAGGCGGTACACGATAGAGCCACGCTCGAACTTTATAGAGGTTGCGCAAGCGGTTGCAGATTTTGTCAGGCAGGATTTTGGTATCGTCCGATTAGAGAGAGAAGTGCCAAAAAGTGCGCCGAACTCGCTAAAGAGATTATCGACAACACGGGATATGCGGAGATTTCGCTTTGCTCGCTTTCGACAAGCGACTATACGGGACTTGAAGAACTTGAAAGCGAACTTGGGGAATACTGCAAGCAAAGGCGTATCAATCTGTCTTTGCCGAGTTTGCGTATAAGCAGTTTTAAGCCGGATATGGCACTCAATTCACGCAAAAGTTCCTTGACGTTTGCGCCCGAGGCAGGCACTCAAAGACTTCGCAACGTCATAAACAAGAACGTAAGCGAGGAAGAAATCGAGAAAATCGCAGTTGCTTTCGAGGCAGGATACGACAGCATAAAGCTGTATTTTATGATGGGACTTCCCACCGAAACGGACGAGGATATCGCAGGTATTGCGGAGATTTGCAAAAAACTCAAATCGATGTACTGGCAAAAACGCAGCAAACGCGGTCTTAATATATCCGTGAGTTGCGCCGTGTTCATTCCAAAGCCGGGAACGCCCTTCCAATGGGAGGCGCAAATATCCTACGACGAAATGGTGCGCCGTCAGAACTATTTGAGGGGACTGTTGCGCGAGATTAAGGGCGTTACGTTCTCTTGGCACGGCGCGGAAACGTCCGTACTCGAGGCGGCACTTGCAAGAGGGGATAAAAAGTTGTCCTACGTCATCGAGCGTGCGTACGAGTTGGGTGCGAAATTCGACGGTTGGTCGGAGCATTTCAAGTGGGACGTTTGGCAAAAGGCGTTTGCGGATTGCAATCTTAAAATGGAAGATTACTACGGGGCGATTGATATCGACAAGCCGCTGCCTTGGGACTTTATAGACTCGGGAGTGTCCAAAAAATACTTCCTCAAACAACGCGAACTTGCATATCAGGCGGTTACTACAAAGAGTTGCCGCGAGGGTTGCAACGGTTGCGGCGCAAATAGATTGGGGAGATGCACGATATGTTAGTCTTAAAATACCAAAAACAAGGCAGCGCGTGCTTTATATCGCATATAGATTTGCTCCGTCACGTCGATCGTATTATTCGTCGCGCGCGTATAGAGGTCAAGTTTTCGCAAGGATTCAATCCGCATCCACTGTTGTTCTTCTCGCCACCGCTTTCGCTTGGCACTTCGTCGGTTGCGGAATATCTGTCCATTGACAGCGATATGGACAAAGACGACGCATTTGAAAGATACAACGCATCCGTTCCCGAGGGATTGAAGGCGAGCAAGATTTTCGTATGCTCAAAGAACCCCAATTTGCAGGCGAAAGTGACGTGCGCGGACTTCGTGTTCCCCGTGGCGTACAGAGATATCGACCTTACGAACGGATTTATTATCCAATATAAAAAGAAGGGTGAGATTGTAAAAGAGGACGTCGAGGATAAGATTTTTGCCGTATTCGAAAAGGACGGCAAACTTGCTATGAGGCTTGCAAGCGGCTCTTGCAATTTGCGCCCCGACAGGATTCTTGACAGGCTCGGCGAGATAGTAGGCGAAAAGATAAACCCCAGAGGAGTGGTGAAAATCGCTCAATACGTGGATATCGACGGGAAACTTGTAGATGTCGATGAGTTTTTGCAAACGGTGTAAGTTTGCGTTTTTCTCCAAAAAAACACAGTTATCCGATATTAAATTTTTAGGATATATAGATGAAACAACTTGTATTGGACTACACGCCTTTCTGCACGCGCGCGGCACTGGTGGAGGACGGGGAAATGATTGATTTTTCCGTCGAGAGAGCGAGCGTAAGAGGTATTGTGGGCAACATCTACAAAGGCAAGGTTGAAAACGTATTAGGGGGAATGCAGGCAGCCTTTGTAAACATCGGACAGGAACGCAACGGATTTTTGCATATGGGGGATACGCTGGTTGACAGCAGGTGCCTCGATAACAAAATGCCGCCAAAGCGTTTCAACGTATCGGCAGGCGACGTGATTATGTGTCAAGTCGTCAAGGATTCGTTCGGGCAAAAGGGCGCAAGACTGACAATGGATATTACGTTGCCGGGATATTACGTCATTTTGTTGCCGCTTTCGGTATTCTTCGGAGTGTCGAGGAAAATCGAAAATGCCGAGCGTCGTGCGTATCTCGAGGAATTCGTGAGGTCGGTATGCCCAGAGGGTATGGGGTGCATTATTCGTTCCGCCTCGAAAAAAGCGGCGGATAAGGACATTCAAGAAGAGATTGAAAGGCTTGTGTTGCTTTGGCAAAAGGTGCAAGAGGACTACAAGAAAACGCCTGAAAAAGAGGTTGTTTTCGAGGACGCGAGCCTGTTTGAAAGAGCGATAAGAGAGACGTTTAGCGAGGACGTGGATAAGGTGGTGGTAAACGACGAGCGCATTGCTAAAATCCTCGAAGGCAAGGTGGGTAGAGCAAGGTGCGAAGTGTATGAGGACGAGCGCAATATTATGCGCCACTTCGGGATTGACAAGCAAATCAACCACTTGTGCGACCAAAAAGTGAGTTTCGGCTCGGGGGCGTATATCGTTATCGATAAGGCGGAGGCGCTTACGGTAATTGACGTGAATACGGGGAAATTTGTGGGTACGAGCGACCTCGAGGACACCGTGTATAAGACCAATCTCGCCGCAACGGAGTGCATTGCGAGGCAGTTGAGAATACGCAATATTAGCGGTATTGTCATAATCGACTTTATCGATATGCAGTCGCAAGAGCATAGAGACAGCGTTGTGGAGGCTTTGCAAAACGCGCTTAAACGAGACAGAATGAAAACGTCCACCGTTGGTATGACGGCTCTCGGGCTTGTGGAACTTACGAGGAAGAAAACGAGGTTGCCGCTTGACGATTTTATGTTGCAGCCTTGCGACAATTGCGCAGGCGGATTCGTAACGAGCGACGCACAACTTGCGTTTATGCTGCGTGACGACCTTGTGGATTATATAATAGACAGCAAGAGCGACGTTATTTACGTGGGCGCGCATCCCGACGTCGTGGATATGATATTCGAGAGCAAGATTTTGCAAAATCGGATGAAAGACGGTTGGAAGGATAAGCATATATTCTTCTATGCGGACGATTGCTTGCGCAGGGAAAAGTGGACTATTTCCGACAATCAACCGCAAGGGAATGCAAGTTATACCAGAATACTCACGGACGAGTGCGAATTTGAGTGCGAAAAATAACCTCAATGGGACGAAAAAGTCCCATGCGTTGTGCGATTATATAGGTGCGGATAGACAATCGGCGGATTTTGTCGGTTGCCAAGACGCAATATATATGGTAGAATGCAAAAAAAGAAGGTGCTTATGAAACAATGGCGTATAAATAATGAAGGCGTGACGTTGGTGGAAAAAGCCGGCGTGCGCGAAGAGGGACAAGTCAAGGTCAAGATATCCAAAGTTGCGGTATCCTCGGCGGACTTGTCGCATCTTGCCACATGCGATAAAGACTCGGCTATCGTGCCGGGACACTCTGCGGTTGCCTACGTGTCCGAGGCAGACGAGGACAGCGGTCTCAAACTCGGCTCGCGCGTGGTTATCAGCCCGTACATCACTCAAAAAGAACACGGAATCGACGTGGTAAAGACTATGGGCGTGGATATCGACGGACTTTTGAGCGATTTCGTATGCTTGCCGTACGAGAACGTTTTTGCGCTCCCCGACGGAGTCAGCGACGAGGACGCCGTGTTTGCAGAATATATCGCAATGGGCAACAACGTCTTTGAATCGCTGGATTGCGAAAAGGGCGATTACGTGGTTATTGTGGGCGCAAGCACGCTCGGACTTATCATTTCGCAACTTGCGCTTTATTATCAAATCGTGCCTATTTTGATTGATATGGACGCAGACAAGCTCGCGTTGGCGCAAAAGTGGGGCGTGGCTTATACGCTCAATCCCACTTACGACAGCCTCGAGCGCAGAGTTGAGGAAATTACGGGCGGCCGCATGAGCGAAGGCGCGATTTTCGCAGGCGAAAGCGTGGATATCAATTCCGCAATCCGTCTCGTCAAAAACGAGGGCGACGTTGTGATTGCAGGATACGCAACTCGTGCAAAGCACTCGGTTGACGCATATTCCATTCTCAAAAAGCAGCTTAAACTCAAAGGCGTTTGCAACGGCGACGGCGAAATGTCGTCTGCAATCAACCTTATAGCAAACAAAGTCGTCAAAACGGACGGCATCATCAGCGCGGACGCAAACTTCGGCGAAGTTCCGCAAGTGGTGGAAAATTGCGTGAAATATCCGTATCAATACAGCAAGATTTTGATTAACAACGATTGATCGCGCACATACTTAAGAAAAATGGGGAAAATTAAAGATTTACTCAAACAGGAGAACGTCTCAAAGGCGTTTTGCTCAAAGGCGTTCGTCTGGTGCTGGCTCACGATTGTGTTCGTGTGCTGGGCAACGGGAGGATGGGTTGCAGGATTTATCTTGGCGGCAGTCGCGGCGTGCGTTATTCTTTGCCTTTGCAAAGACACCATGCCCGTTATCGCTATTTTGTGGACGTTTATGTTTATGCTCGGCAAAAGCCGTCATAATTTGCAAGGTATGGGCTGGCTCATATCCTTCGTTGCGCTTATTCCTATCGGCGCAATCGTGAACGTTATTAGATTCCGTCCGTCATTCAAATTCCTAAATTACAAAAAAATAACCGTAACCACGCTTGCAACTATCGTGTTTTGCGCGGCGAATATGATTTCGGGTATCGCAAGGGCGGAGAGGTATCAAAACTTTGCAGACCACGGATTGTATGCAACCATCGTGGGACTGCTTTGCGTGTTGCTTGCGGTGGGGTATCTGTTTTTCAACGCGACGACCTCGTGCGGCGAGGACGGAAAGAGAATTATCGATTACGTTTTGCATCTTATGTTTGCAACGAGCATGCTTATAGTGCTGCAACTCGTCGTGTATTATGCCAAAATCGGCGGCGGATTTGACGCTGTTATAAACGGATTTAAGAACAAAAGCGTGGATATCGGCTGGGGCGGTCCAAACAATTACAGCATCGTTCTTGCGACGATGATGCCGGCATCGCTCTATTATGCCGTCAAGCACGGCAAGTTTTCGCCGCTTTTTGTGGTGTATGCGCTCGTGCAATACTTCTTTGTGTTTATGTCCTGCTCGCGCGGCGCAATTTTGTTCGGCGCAATGGGACTTATCGCAGGAATCGGACTTTGCATATTTAAGAGCGAATACCGCGGCCGCGCCATTATCACCGTGTGCCTTGCGATTGTAGTTGGCATATTCGTATTTATGGCGAAAGCGGACAAAATCCACGATATGATGGGCGGCATTATGAGCAGAGCCCTCAACGGCAGCGGCAGAGATATACTCTATGAGGACGCAATTGAGAGTTTTAAGAATAATCCGATTTTCGGCACGGGATTCGATTACAGAATAGGCGCGCACGTGGGCAGGCCGAGCGACGGATATACGCCGTATTGGTATCATTCCACCTTCTTCCAAGCACTCGGCGCAACGGGTATCGTGGGCTTTATCGCGTGGCTTTTCCTCGAATGGTCGAGATTGAGAGCGTTCCTTACGCACCAAAGTACGGAAAAATGGTTTATGCTGTTCGGCTTTGCAATCTTCTTTGCGTACGGACTTATCGACGTGTTCTATTATACGCCCAACGGACTTATATTCTTGTTTATCTTCACGCTTGCGGCGGAAAAGAGCGTTGAACCCGAAAAATTGCGCCCTGCATTGTTTGACCTTATCGACTCAAAGGCTTTTGAAAAGCGAGTGGGCGAGTATAAGAGAGAAAGCGGCG
>DBJV01000071.1 GCA_002297185.1 Christensenella sp. UBA767 | reverse complement strand
ATTTTCATTTTTTACTCCTTTGTGCAGCCTTATTCGCCGAGGCGAGCAACAAGCTCTCTGATCTTTTGGGACGGATCGAGCAAGTTGGACACCGATTCGTTGACGTTGGCGGCTGCGATTATATACGAGATGTATTTGGACAAGTCCGCCTCAATAAACCACTTGCAATCCTTAAGTTCGGGAATGCGATAAGTGAGGTTCGTTGAGAGGACTGCGTCGAATACGCCTTCTTCATATGCTTTGTTGAATTTCTCGATGCCTTCCGTGAAGAGCGAGAAAGTTGCGGCAAGGAACACCTTTTTTGCGCCCTTTGCCTTGATTTCTTTTGCGAGGTGGAGGATTGAATCGCCCGTGGCAATCATATCGTCTGCCACAAATACGTTCTTCCCTTCAACCGATGAGCCGATATATTCGTGCGCGATGATGGGATTGCGACCGTTGATTATCGTGGAATAGTCGCGGCGTTTGTAGAACATGCCGAGGTCAAGTCCGAGTACGGAGGCGTAATACACGTTTCTGGGGATTGCGCCCTCGTCGGGTGAAATGACCATGAGGCTGTCTTTATTGAGGCGCACGTCGGGGAAATTCCTCGTGAGGCATTTGAGGATTTGATAATGCACGAAGTAGTTGTCAAATCCCATAAGCGGAACGGCGTTTTGCACTCTCGGGTCGTGTGCGTCGAAGGTGATGATGTCGCTTACGCCCATATTTTGAAGTTCTTGCAACATTTGTGCGCAGTCAAGAGATTCTCTTGCACTTCTGCGATGTTGGCGTCCGCCGTAAAGCATTGGCATAACTACCGTTATACGCTCGGGTTTGCCGTTACAAGCACATATTATGCGCTTTAAGTTCTCAAAATGCTCGTCGGGCGTGAGCGGAATCATTTTCCCGAAGAAGGGATAGGTTACGCCGTGGTTCCCCGGGTCGCAAATGATGTACAAGTCCTTTCCTCTTACAGTCTCATAGATTATGCCTTTTGCGTCACCGTTGGTGAAACGCGGACAATCCGACTTCAAGATAAACGTGTCTTTGTGTAGTTTTTTGCCGAGGTGTGATTCGCTAAACAGCGTGATTAGTCTTTTGTCTATGAGGGTTGCAAGTTCTTCCGCACCAGGAGTCGCGATGATGGCGATAGGTGCGCTGGGGGTTTCCCCGTAAACAGAAAAGTCCGGTGTCATTTGTGTCCTCCGAGATAATGAAAGTATATCAAACAATTTTTGAATTGACAATCATATTCGCCTAAATATAAATATAAAACTTATACGCACGCAAAAGCAAACTATTGTGGCGCAAAATTATATATCCAATATTTCGGTTAGCACCGAATTCATCACAGCCATCCCCCTTGCGTTAAGCCGTGTTAAACCGTCTGCCTCTTCAAAAAAGATTTTCAAGTTGTTCGGGATTGTCAAAAGATTGCTTTCAACGCCCCTCGTGGTGCGAAGTCCGAGCATAATTGCCTCGTTCTTCACGTCTTTTTCGCTCAAATATTCGACGTCAACTCTGCAGATATCGTCGAAATTCTGCGAATCTTCAATATATTTTATATATTGATTTACGTCTTTTACGTTGGCAAAACGCGTTTCTTTGTCAAGCGTTTTGCATCCGTCCGAGGTTTTTACAAGCGAATATGCGCCTGCGCCTAAACCAAGGTACTCTTCCCTTGTCCAATAGCCGAAATTGTGCCTCGATATGAGTCCGTTTTTGGCAAAATTGGAGACTTCGTATCTTTCAAGCCCACACTTTTTTGCCTCGTCGATTGCCGCCTCGAACAGCGATTGAGTATCGTCATCGCAAGGAAGTTTAATTTCCCCACGCTCGACCATGCTTTTAAGCGGAGTTCCGTCCTCGACGATAAGTTCGTACATAGAGATATGTTTGACGAGAGGCGCAAGCGTCAAAACCTCTTCTCTTACACTATTTTCGTCATCATAGGGCAATCCTATAATCAAATCGCAAGATACGTTGTCAAAATATTCGTTTGCGAGTTTGATTTTGTCAAGTGCGACGGCGCTCGAGTGTATGCGCCCGATTGCCTTCAAATTTCTGTCGTCGAGGCTTTGCACGCCTATGCTTATGCGGTTGATACCGATATCCCCATAGGCTTTGAGTTTACTCTCCGTTATGCTCTCGGGATTGCACTCTATCGTCCACTCCGTAAGCGACGATAAATCGAAGTGATTTTTGATTGTATCTGCAATGCTTTTTACGTCGTTTTCATTCAAAACACTCGGAGTGCCACCGCCTATATAAATCGTATCGATTTTTGCATGGCAATATTTGTTGCCTGCAAGAGCGATTTCTTTATTTAAGGCGTTTAGATACCGCAAAATAGTCGTATTGTCAAAGCAGACATACGAGTTGAAATCGCAATAGCGACACTTCGATTTGCAGAACGGAATATGGACGTACAGTTGCATTTTTTCAATATATATACCCCGAAAGACACAATGGTTTTCGGGGTATGATTTTACTTGTTGGGATCCACCTTGAGGATGGAGATAAACGCCTCGCTAGGCACTTCTACACTGCCCACTTTGCGCATACGTTTTTTGCCCTCTTTTTGCTTTTCGAGAAGTTTCTTTTTGCGCGTGATGTCGCCGCCGTAGCACTTTGCCAAGACGTCTTTTCGCATTGCTTTTACCGTCTCGCGCGCAATGATTTTGCCGCCGACGGTGGCTTGGATAGGCACTTCGAAAAGTTGCCTCGGGATAACGTCTTTGAGTTTCTCCGCAATGCCTCTGCCACGGGCGTAGGCGTTGTCTTTGTGTACGATTATGGAGAGTGCGTCGCACATCTCGCCGTTTATCATCATGTCGAGGCGCACGAGGTCGCTCTTTTCGTAGCCGTCCATTTCGTAATCGAGTGAGGCGTAACCTCTTGTGCGTGATTTGAGGCTGTCGAAAAAGTCGTAAATAATCTCGTTGAGCGGCATGCGATAGATGATTTGCACGCGCGTGGGATCGATATACGACATATCGATAAATACGCCTCTCTTGCCTTGGCACAATTCCATAATAGGTCCGACGTATTCGGGCGGCGTATAAAGCGTGGCTTTGACGATTGGCTCTTCGATATACGCGATTTCGCTGGGATTGGGCAAAGCGGTGGGATTGTCGATGGTGAGTTTCTCGCCGTTGGTCTTTGTGACGATATACGAAACGCTGGGCGCGGTGGTGATAAGGTCGAGGTCGAACTCTCTTTCAAGCCTTTCCTCGATGATTTCCATATGCAAAAGACCGAGGAATCCGCATCTGAATCCAAAGCCGAGCGCCGTGGATACTTCGGGATCGAAACTGAGCGAGGCGTCGTTGAGTTGGAGTTTTAAGAGAGCCTCTTTCAAATCGTCGTATCTTGCACCATCCGCAGGGAAAACGCCCGTATAGACCATCGGAGTTGCCTTTTTATAGCCGGGAAGTGCCTCTTTTGCAGGATTTTCCGCATTAGTTACGGTATCGCCGACTGCGGTATCGCTTACGTTCTTGATGCTTGCAGCGATATAGCCTACTTCACCGCTCGAGAGTTTGTCGCAAGGGCGCATACCGGGTGAGAAATAGCCGACTTCCACAACTTCAAAGCTCTTGCCCGTCGCCATCATCTTGATTTTGTCGCCAACCTTTACGGTGCCGTCCATAATACGAACCATTGAAATTGCGCCGCGGTAGTTGTCGTAAAAACTGTCGAAAATGAGTGCTTTGAGGGGTGCGTCGTCATCGCCCGTTGGAGCAGGCAGTTTTTCGATGATTTGAGCAATCAAATTGTCAACGCCTATGCCCTCTTTTGCCGATACGAGCGGACAGCCCTCGGTATCGAGACCGATTATGTCCTCGATTTCCAGTTTCACGGCATCGACGTCGGCGGATGCAAGGTCGATTTTGTTGATTACGGGCAAAATTGTCAAGTCGTTTTCAAGCGCAAGATAGACGTTGGAGAGCGTTTGAGCCTCTACGCCTTGCGTTGCATCGACGACGAGCAATGCGCCCTCGCATGCTGCGAGCGAGCGTGATACTTCGTAGGTGAAATCGACGTGACCGGGAGTGTCTATAAGGTTGAGGATATATTCCTCGCCTTTGTATTTGTAATAGAGTCTGCAAGTTTGCAATTTGATGGTGATGCCGCGCTCTTTTTCAATCTCCATATTGTCCAAAAGTTGCTCGGACATATCACGCTCGGATACCGTGCCTGTTTTTTCAATGAGGCGATCGGCAAGCGTACTCTTGCCGTGGTCGATGTGCGCGATTATGGAAAAATTGCGGATGTGTTTTTTGCTCAAAGCGTCCTCACTCACCAAAACTTTGCAATTACGCAAAAATTTTGATAAAATTTTCAAAACTATTGACTTTATTATAAATGAAATATAGAATTTTATCAACAAGAATGAAATAATATAAAGGAAGTTTCTTATGGATTTTCAATGGCTTTTCGATAGACCGATAGCACACCGCGGACTTCACGACGATAGATACCCCGAAAACAGCATGCCTGCATACGCAGAGGCTATTAAACACGGGTTCAATATCGAAATCGACGTGCATGTAACAAAAGACGGCGAAGTGGTGGTTTTCCACGACGATAGTCTCAAACGTGTGTGCGGCGTTGACAAACTTATCAAGGACTGCACTCTTGCAGAACTTAAGACGTATCCGCTTGCAAATTCCGAGTACGTTATGCCGACTTTCAAGGAATTTTTGGAACTTGTCAACGGTCAAGTAGGCATTTTGTGCGAGATTAAAGGTATCAATCCTTTCAATCACACAATCGTGAGAGAAACGATCAAAGTTCTCAACGAAGTCGGCTACAAAGGCAACATTGCACTTCAATCCTTTGACTTCGGCGCAGTTCTGTATGCAAAACGCCATAGCAAATACGCCGTTGGCGAACTTTGCACTTGGTGCTCCCCCGACGGAAAGCGCAACAGATGGTGGGCAACCGACTTTATGGGCAAACTTTGGATAAACAAGATTACAAAGCCCGACTTTATCGCATACGACGTGCGTGCGGTGGATCGCGTACTTCCCGAAAACAAATATATCGTGAAATGGGGCAAAAAAGTGCCGATTTTAATGTGGACAATCAACAGCAAGGAACGCATCGAGGACGCAACGAAATACGCCAACAACATAATCTTTGAGAACTTGGATGCTGAATACGTTGACTCACTCGCAGGCAAGTTTATGCCCTTCAAATGTCCCGAAAAGAACTTACCGAAGAAAAAATAAAATAATATTTGCTATAAAAAATAACGGCTCGTGCCGTTATTTTTTTATAAACCTGATTGTGCCTTTGAAATTACTTTCCCATCCACAAATGTAATAACTATCGATTTATTTTTATAGTTGTTCGTCCATACCAAAATATCCGAAGTATGTGATGCGACTTCACTTGATGATTGCACCGAGTAATTTGATCCTAAAATATCAACAACATCACACATATACATTCCCATTTCAATTTGGTCATAATTTGATTTCGTTACCTTCGTTGCAATTGCTAAAATTACAAGAATAATAGTCAATAGAACGATTGCTACGATTATTACCGCTGCAACTCTCTTAGTGTTAAGTTTCAACACTTGCTCATTGCCTTGTTCATTCTCTTGTTCAATCTCATGTTCGTTTTCCATAATGCAGTTCCCCTTATTTAGGACTATTTGTAATCCTATTTTATTGAAATTGGGATGATTTGTCAACCAAAAGAATGATGTATCATCCTATCTATTTTATTTCATAATATAGAATAAAACTATGGACAATATAAATGATGTCGTTGTAAATCGTCTGTATCATTATATGGATGAGCAAAAGATTACTCAATATCGCCTTTCGGCATTGAGCGGTATCCCCTTTGCGACAATAAAAAGCATTATGCAACGTCGCACAAAGAATATTACACGCAAGACAGTAATTATGTTGGCAAGTGGTTTAGGAATTTCGGTAAGCGAGTTCTTGAACGATAGTTCGTTTGACCCAAGCAATTTAGATTTAGATTGATTTATATAAAAGCGACGCTCAATGAGCGTCGCTTTTAACATTTGATTTGTTTGAATTATTCAACGTCTTTCTTCTTCTCTACTTTTGTCATAAAGAAGTTCTTTAACGTCGCTGTGAGAGATTGAGGCATTGCTTTGATATCCACAATCTTGGTGTTGTTGGTGATGGAGTACGTCACGTAAGCATAGTAGCCGATGAGGAGTACTGCCGCCACGCTGAACACGATGTAGAACGGGCTTGTCGTCTCAAAGCTCATAACTGCGCTTGTAACTTGACCGAGTTTGACAAAACCGCTTTGGTTCATAAGTTGACCATAGTTGATAAAGCCAAGCGTCGCGATACCGCCGGAGACGAGGAACATTCTCTTGTCGCCGCTTACCATGGTGTACATGAGTGCGAGAGCGAGTGACAAATAGAGATACGTGTATGTCACTTTGATTGTGAACACTGCGATAACCGCAAGTGTGAAGGACGCGAGCAACAAGAGTTCTTGTTTGTTGCGATTCTTGAAATAAAGCGAGATAACGTATGCCTCGAGTACGAGCAAGAAGATGAGGTTGAGGATGTTGACGCTTTGTTGTGAGTACTTGCCGTTCATCGCAACCATACCGTAGAGGTTGAATGCGTCTCTTGTGAAATACAAGGTGTTGGTCATCTCGTTGACCATAACCTTAAAGCCGAAGAATGCGTCCCCTGCCTTGACTTGGTTGATAGCCGCCGGAAGTGTGAGCAAGTATGCCAAAACGATAGTTGCCACAAGACCAAAGACGATTTTCGCTCTGTTGGAAGTGAATTTCTTCTTGTTGTCGTTGTCTTTGATGTACATATACACAAAGTAGCCGACGATGATAGGTGCAATTGCAAGCGCTCTGATGTCGAGGACTGCCGCAAGCGTCATAACGAAATACGTGGAGATGTACTTCTTCTCTATCATCAAAATGAGAGACGCGATGATGAGTGCGATAAGCACACTTTCAAACGTTGCGCTGATACTGCTTGAGAGGAGCGCGAACGGAAGGAGTGCGTAAAGTCCTGCATAAATCGTTGCGAGTTTGTTGCCGACGTATTTCTTACCGTAGCAGAAAATCATTGCGACAACAGCCATATCCGCAATCACGTTGATAAAGCGGAGCAAGATGGAAGTTGACATAAGGTCAAGGTTCTTGCTTGCATAGCCCAAAATCGTGAGGATATAGAGTGCGCCCGGTGCGTATGCGGAGCTTGCGTTGTTTGCGTAGTAGTTGAACAAACCGTTCTTTGCCGCGAGCGTGTTCTTTGCAAGAGTGATGACACTTGTCATGTCGCCGCCCATGCCGTACATGGAGAGCAAGAATGCAAGTCTTGTAAGGAATGCGCCGAGCAAAATCATCACTAAGATGAACCAGTTGTTTTGATACCACTTCACCGTCGTCTTTGCTTTCTTGTCATAGACTGACGTCGTGCCGAAATCGACGAATGCGTCCTTTCTTGCATACGTGCGTCTTACGAGGATGTAAGCGAGAGCAAGTGCTGCCACGCCGAATACCGTAAGCATCACGACAAACGTAATACCGCTTGCGTTGGTGTTGGTGTTGACCGTTCTTGCCTTCTTGAAGTCATAAACGGTGAAACCTTCCGGAGCCTCTTCAACTCTTTGCATAGACACGTTGTCGAAATACACTTTGCCTTTGCAGTTGTTTTCCTCGGAACCCAAGCAGAGGGCGATTGTGAGGTAGTCCGTATTCTTCGGTCTTACGTAGAAAGTGCTGGTAACAAATCCCGGCGTTTTTTCGCTGTGAGCGATGAATTTGTAGTCAACGTTTTCAAGGAAAGTCACGTATGCGCCCGTTTTGTTGGACAATTCCGCATTGATTTTGAAATCGACGGTGACTTTGTAAATCTTGTTCGTGGAAACTTTGACCGTTTGTTTGAGATAGTTGTATCCTGCGGAAGAGTTGTCGATGTAAAGCGTTTGATTGTCGCTATCGTCCGACTCGTTTGCCGCGCCGAATACCGTGCTTGAGGACGACGTCGTCCAACCGTCAAACTTCTTGTCTTTGAATGCCGAGAAGTTGCCGTTGGTGATAAGCTCTTCACCGACGTCGCTCGTATCGTTGTTGCAAGCGGTAAATGCGAAAAGTGCTAGCATAACAACTAGCACCATTGCACTTATAATAATCAACTTTTTCTTCATTTTATTCCTCTCGAAAAACGGTTGCCGATTAGACTTCTTTGAGTTTTGCGGCTTTACCGGTTCTTTCTTTCAAGTAATAAAGTTTTGCGCGTCTTACTTTGCCGTGACGGACAACTTGGATGCTGTCGATCTTGGGTGAATGGATCGGGAACGTTCTTTCAACGCCAACGCCGAATGTAACACGACGTACGACGATGGTTTCACGGATACCGCCGTTCTTCTTTGCAATGACAACGCCTTCGTAAGTTTGAATACGTTCTCTTGTTCCTTCAACGACCTTGACGTTTACCTTGACTTGGTCGCCGATTGCGATTACAGGCAAGTTTTGTTTCATGCCTTCTCTTTCGATTGTGTCGATAATGTTCATACTGACCTCCTAATTTTACCAAATGTTCTTACACAAGTCTCTCTTGCCAGCGGAACATCCGAGTCACGCGTGTTATATTAACATAAAATAAATATATAAACAAGCAAAAATACAATAAAAATGCGGATTTTAATGATTTTTTTGAAATTTTATGCAATTCTCATCTTCTTTTGTATTTTGCGTCGTTTTCCGTGAATGCGTTTTCTATGAGATTATACCCTTGCTCTCCTACCGTGAATATATCGAAACGCACGTTTGCGTCGGTAGCCTTATGCCACGATATATACGCTTTTGCAGCCGTAACGTACCTGCCGACTTTGTACGGAGTAACCGCCTCTTCGGGTGCGCCCATATCCTCGCCGTATCTCGTCTTTACCTCACAAAAAACTATCGTTCTTTCGCCTTTGACTTTCTCGGATTTCGTGTGTTTCGCGCCGAGTTTTTCAAGAAATTTAGATATACGGTTTTTATCATTCGAGCGGATTAGATTGCCGTTTTCGTCAACGTAGCATTCGCAAATCAAATCCACTTCACAGTCCGAATATATGGCGTTGGTTTCAAGGATTTTATAGCCTCTTTCCTTATATACGTCGCGCGCGATTTTCTCGCCTATATCGCCTATTTGCTTTGTGTTCATTTGACGAAATTACCTATAAAACTCTTTCTATGAATGGGCGTTGCGCCGAACTCTTTGAGCGCTGCGATATGCTTTGCCGTGCCGTAACCCATATTGTGTTCAAAGTCGTATTGAGGATACTTGAGCGCCATCTTCTCCATATACGTGTCTCTCGTGACTTTTGCGATTATGGATGCGGACGCGATGGAATAAGAAAGTGCGTCGCCGTGGATAATTCCGAACGTTTTATACGGAATATCGAGTTGCAACGCATCGACGATTACGATATCCGGCTTGACGTCGAGAGACATGATTGCCTCCGCCATGCACGCTTTTGTGGCGTTGAGAATGTTCATCTCATCAATTTTGTGATTGTCGTACGATACGGTGGATACCGCAATCGCCTTGGATTTGATGACTTCGAAGAGTTTTTCCCTCTTCTTTTTGCTCACCTTTTTGCTGTCGTTTACGCCGTCAATCAAATCGGTCAAATCCATAATCACGGCAGTGCAAGTAACAGGACCTGCAAGCGGTCCTCTGCCCACTTCATCGACGCCGCAAATATAGCGATAACCTTTGTCGAGAAGTTGATTTTCATACGTCATTAGTTCTTCAGGTTTTACCATAAGTGAAACGATATTGCACTAAACGTGCAGTGATATTCTCGCGTTGCGAGAGTGATATTTGCGCTCAGCGCAAGTGATATTTTTTGCTTTCACAAAAAGTGATATTCGCACTTTGTGCGAGTTTTGGAATATTTCAATCTTCCTTATGTCATTGCGAGGAGCAATACATATTGCGACGTGGCAATCTAGCCGTAGGCGCATAACGCTACGCTGGATTCCCACGGTCACTTCGTTCCCTCGGAATGACAAATGGAATATTCCATAGCATTTACATTGGGTGTGGGTGTCCCACCATTTCGTTACTGCGCGTGCAAATTGTGGAATACTCCACTTATAATTTGGCGGGGCGTTCTAACATCATTTTTCCCAGTTTTCCTTTGCGGAACTCGTCGATTATCATTCGTGCCGTGCGGTCGTAGTCGGGTTGGTTGCCCTTCACCTTGAAACCGCGTGACATTGCGATATCTTCAAAAATATCAATCGTTTGCTCTTTAAGTTCGGGCAAGTTGTATCTTTGTTGCAAATTTTGCGGATAAAGCAATTTCATTTCGTCGAGGAAATCGTATGCAAGTTCGCTTTCGTCAAGGATATCGTCTCTGATTGAGCCGATGTACGCAAGGTGATGCGCAACTTTTTGATCTTCGAATTTGCCCCAGAGCGTACCGGGAGTGTCCAAAAAGTCAACATTGTCGATTGACAGCCATTGCTTACCTCTCGTAACGCCCGGGCGGTCGCCCGTAACCGCTTTTGCTTTTTTGACCATTGAGTTGATGATTGTGGATTTTCCGCTGTTGGGAACACCGACAACCATTGCTCTAACGGATATTTTCGCGCCTTTTGCGGCGTATTTTTCGATCTTGTCGGACACGACTTGCTTTAAGCCTGCAACGATTTGTGAGCAGTCGCCGCTCGTGCCGATTGCTTTGACATACGGTTTGCCCTGCTTTTTGAAAAGTTCGCACCATGCGTCAAGGTCGGATTTTTCCACCAAATCACACTTGTTGAATACGTAAAGTACCCTCTTACCTTGCAAAAGTTTGTTGAAAAGAGGGTTATCGCAAGAGTAAACTGCCCTTGCGTCGATTACGTATATTAGCGCATCGACAAGACGGAGATTGTCCTCCATCATTCTTATCGCCTTGGTCATATGACCGGGAAACCATTGTATGTTCAAAACGAAATCCTTTTACTTTTATCCAATATAATTGCGAGGAGTAAATAAACATTTCTCATGGCAATTTAGAGAAAAGTGATATTTGCACAAAGCGCAAGTGATATTCTCGCTTTGCGAGAGTGATATTTTTAGCCTTCGGCTAAAAGTGATATTCGCACTTCGTGCGAGTTGCGGAAAATTCCGATATCGTTTAACGATTGCGTTTTCTTTTCTTGGTTGGCAGGAATTTGCCTAAATCGAGATGTCGGAACAGGTCGGGGCGACGTTTCATCGTAACTTCGAGAGACTTTTCAAGACGCCATTTTTCAATGTCGCTGTGGTTGCCGCCGAGCAATACTTCGGGAACGGCGTAACCTCTATACACTTCGGGACGGGTGTATTGCGGATATTCCAAAAGTCCGTTGGAGAAACTTTCTTCCTTGGTGCTTTCGTCCGAGCCGAGAACGCCGTCGATGTATCTCGCAACGCAGTTTATCGTAACAAGAGCAGGCAATTCACCGCCCGTAAGCACGTAATCGCCTATGGACAATTCCTCGTCAATGCAGATGTCGATTGCACGTTGGTCAACGCCCTCGTAATCGCCACACAAAATCAAAATGCGCTTTTCTTTGGCAAGGCTTTCGACTTTGGCTTGATTGAGAACGGTGCCTCTTGGCGACATATACACGCGCCAAGCCTCGTGGTGTGGATCGACCGCCTCTATCGCGCTTACGATGGGGTCGGGAGTCATAACCATGCCTGCACCGCCACCGTACGGGGTATCGTCGGTTTTGAGGTGTTTATCCTTTGAAAAATCACGGATATTTACGACGTCAACGCAAAATTTGCCCCCCTCGATTGCCTTTCCCAAAAGGCTTTCGTTGAGGACGTCGAAATATTGCGGAAATATCGTCAATACGTCAAATTTCATATCAGTTGAACACCACTACGCGATTGAATATAGTGCCGTCGAGCATCATTTTTCCGCCTTGCAAATCCACTTCTTTGATAAGTCCGTTGATTGCAGGGAAACTCAAACTCGCATCGCCGTTTCTTACGACATACACGTCCGCCGAGCCGTATTGCAAAACGTCCGTGATTTCGCCCACGCACTCACCGTTTACATACACGTCGAGACCAATCATATCCACGATGTAGTACTTGCCGTCGGGAAGTTTGGGCAAATCGTCTCTTTTTGCGGTGATAAACTTGCCTCTCAATGCCTCGGCTTTATATACGTCGTCGATACCGTCGAGCGTAACGTATCCGATTGCGCCTTCGAGCAAGATGTTTTTGACGCTATGCTCTTGTCCGTCGATTTTGAGTTGTTTAAGGCGAGAAAACCGTGCGGAATCAGAGGAATAAGTCTCAATCTTGAGTTCCCCTTTCAAACCGCGCGGTTTCAAAACCTTGCCTATCGTGAGTTCAGATTTCATCTTTTTCTTCGATGACAACGTTGTATTTCGCACCGGATTTTGCACTTGCGGATTTGACGAGAGTGCGGATTGCTTTTGCAATTCTGCCCTGCTTGCCGATCACTTTGCCGATGTCCTTTTTTGCGATTGTAACAACGATGTCGCTTGCACCGTTACCGTCTCTTTGTTCCACGGTGTAATCACCGTCCGGAACGAGCGAGGCAACAAGATATTCGACCAATTCAATCATCTAAAGCCACCAAATTACTTCTTTTCAACGATACCTTGTTGAATGAGCAAACCCATAACCGTATCAGTCGGTTGAGCGCCGTTTGCAAGCCATTGTTTTGCTTTGTCGGCGTCGATGACGATTTGCTTGGGTTCGGAAACGGGATTGTAGTAACCGATTTGATCGATGTACTTGCCGTCACGCGCTTTGCGAGAATCCATTGCAACGATACGATAGAAAGGTGCTTTTGTTGAGCCCATTCTGGTGAGTCTAAGTTTAACCATAACAGTTAGCCTCCATTTGTGATAATTTATTTTATATTATAGTTGTTAATATAATCGATATTATTTCTTTTTAGAAAGGCAAGCCTTTGAGACCGCGAAGTCCTTTTATACCGCCCTTTTGCATACGCGCCATCATATCTTTGGTCATTTCAAACTGTTTGAGAAGTTGATTGACCTCTTGAATGGACGTTCCGCTACCCTTTGCAATGCGCTTGCGTTGGGACGCTTTGATGATTTCGGGATTGCGGCGTTCTTTTGGAGTCATTGATTGAATAATCGCCTTTGTTCTTGCAATCTGATTTTCGTCGATTTGCGGATTGCCTTTCATTTTGCCCGAAAGCCCCGGAATCATTGCCATCATATCTTGAAGATTGCCCATTTTCTTCATACTCTCGAGTTGAGAGAGATAATCTTCGAGATTGAAGGAGTTTTCTTTGAGTTTCTTTTGAAGTTTGAGAGCCTCTTCTTGCGATATGGCTTGCTCCGCCTTCTCGATGAGCGTAAGCACGTCGCCCATACCGAGGATACGAGACGCCATACGCTCGGGATGGAACGGCTCGATATCTTCTATTTTCTCGCCCGTGCCGCTGAACTTGATCGGCTTGCCGGTAACCGCTTTGATTGAAAGCGCAGCGCCGCCTCTCGTATCGCCGTCGAGTTTGGTCATGATAACGCCCGTGATGTCGAGTTTTTGATTGAACATATCCGCAACCGTAACCGCATCTTGTCCCGTCATGCTGTCAACGACGAGCAAAATTTCCGTCGGTTTGACGGCGGTCTTGATGTTGATAAGCTCTTGCATCAAGTTTTCGTCTATGTGCAAACGACCTGCCGTATCGATAATCACCGTGTCGTAACCGTTTTTGAGCGCATATTCGATGCCTGCTTTTGCAATCTTGACGGGATCGATTTGTCCCATTTCAAAGCACTCCGTCCCTGCTTTCTTTGCAACGACTTTGAGTTGTTGGATTGCTGCCGGTCTATAAATGTCGCAAGCGATAAGGAGCGTCTTTTTGCTTTGTTTTTTGAGGTATTGAGCAAGTTTTCCACACATCGTGGTTTTGCCTGCGCCTTGCAAACCACACATCATATAGATTGTGGGTTGTTTGTCGCTGACGGCAAGTTTTTGATGAGTGCTGCCCATCAAAGCACAAAGTTCCTCGTTGACGATTTTGACTATTTGTTGTGCGGGCGTGAGGGATTTGAGGATATCTTCCCCGAGAGCCTTCTCGCTCACTCTATTGGTGAAATCTTTGACAACGTTGTAATTGACGTCCGCCTCTAAGAGAGCAACGCGAATTTCGCGCATGGCTTGTTTTATCTCAAGTTCGGTCAACTTACCTTTGTTGCGAAGTTTTGAGAATATGTGATTCATTCTGTCTGCCAAACTTCCGAAAAGAGCCATTTAGTCCTCCAATAACTTTTTGATTTTTTCAACGACGGCTTTGCCCTCGTCGTCGCAATGCACGGACACTTCGTCCAAAAGCGAGTGAATCTGCCTGTCTTTTTTTGCAAGACCGAGCGCATCCTCATACTCGCAAAGGTGTTTTTCACCCTTATTGATGCCGTCAAGCACCGCCTGACGAGAGACGCCGACTATGTTTGCAATTTCGCCGAAAGACAAATCTTCGTCATAGTGCATAACGAGCATATCGTTTTGTCTTTGAGTGAGGAGCGCACCGTAGTACCCTCTCAAAACCGAAATTTCAAATCTATCCATAATCGAGTGTCAATCTCCATTGCTTGACACTATAATACTCTTCAAAAACAAAGGTGTCAAGCGTTTTTGCTCGACACCCTGATATTTTTATTGATTTTATATAAATATAAATTGTATTATCATAATGTATGGAATAAATATTTTTTCACTCCATACCCCACACGAGAAACGTTTTAATGCGATATTTAGATGAAGAACAAGAAAGCACCACTTGAACGTACAGTCTAACGTACAAGACGTACGTGACTGGACGAGCAAGTGGTGCTGCCGCAGTTATTCGCTAAATAGCACATTAAAACAAAGCTCGGATAAAGTCATTGGCGTCGAACGGAATAAGATCATCAATCCCCTCGCCCACGCCTACGTACACCACAGGCAAGCCGATTTCCTCGCTTATGGCAAGGACTACGCCGCCTTTTGCGGTTCCGTCAAGTTTGGTGAGGATAATGCCGTCGGTGTCGATATCTTCGCTGAAAATTTCCGCTTGCGCAACGGCGTTTTGTCCCGTCGTTGCGTCGAGAACGAGGTATTTGCGGAAGTCGGCATTTGGCAATTCACGCTCAACGACACGACAGATTTTTTGAAGTTCCGCCATGAGGTTTTTCTTGTTGTGGAGTCTACCTGCGGTATCGACCAAAATGACGTCGTTGCCTTTGGCTTTTGCGGAAGAGATTGCATCGAATACGACAGCGGCAGGATCTGCGCCCTCGTTGTGACGGATGACTCTGACGCCTGCACGTTGTCCCCATACCTCAAGTTGCTCGCTTGCGGCGGCTCTGAAGGTATCGGCTGCTGCAACGACAACACTCTTGCCCTGCTCTTTGAAGTAATGCGCAAGTTTGCCGATAGCGGTGGTTTTGCCAACGCCGTTCACGCCCGAAAGCAGGATGACGAGCGGATATTCATATTCGGGGATGTCGTAATCGATGTCCTCAATCATAAGATTGATAAGCAGTTCTTTTGCATCTTCGGGCTTTTTGATTTTCTTTTCAAAAATCTCGTTTTTGAGTTCTTCGATAAGATTTTCCGTTGCCGTAACGCCAACGTCTGCCGTCAACAAAGCCTCTTCGAGATTTTCATAGAACTCGTCATCGAGTTCCCTTGCGGAAAACGCAAAGAACAACTTTTTTGAGAACGCGTCTTTGGTCTTTTTTATACCTTGTATGATTTTTTGAAAAAAGTTCATAACTCACCTATTTTATCACTATTGGGAGTGATATTGCGACTTCGTCGCAGTGATATTTGCGCAAAGCGCAAGTGATATTCTCGCAAAGCGAGAGTGATATTTGTGCCAAAGGCACAAGTTATGGAATATTCCATATACGCACGAAGTGCGCACACACCAAGCAAGCGATATAGCGAAACTGCGGCAGGAGTTTTTATCCGTCTTATTCTGATAGCATATATCGGTTGCGCGGTAGAGGCAAAATAATCAAGCAAGGCTCTCGACGTTGCACCGAACGGTGCGATGTCGTTGCCTATGCAACGATTATTTTGCGTGTTTAGCATTCGGCGCAAATAATCTAGGATTATTTTGCGTGTTTGGCCGCCTCTTCAAACTCGATGGAGACGATCTTGGTGACGCCCTTCTCTTCCATCGTAACGCCGAAAATCGTATCTGCGTGGCGCATGGTCGGTTTTCTGTGCGTGATGACGATAAATTGCGTGTAGTCGCTGAATTTTTTGAGAAATTCCGCAAACAAGTTGACGTTGGCGTCGTCGAGTGCTGCCTCGATTTCGTCAAGCACGCAGAACGGCATCGGTTTAAGTTTGAGGATAGCAAACAGGATCGAGATAGCCGTCAACGCTTGTTCGCCACCGCTCAAAAGACTGATGTTTTGCAATTTCTTTCCCGGGGGTTGGGCGTAGATGTCGATACCTGCCTCAAGCACGTCATCAGTGTCTTGCATATTGAGGCGCAACTCGCCTTTACCACCGCCAAAGAGTTGTTGGAACACCTCTTTGAAGTTCTCGCTGATTTGGTCGAATGCACCCGTGAATTTGGATTGCATCTCGCCCGTCAACTCGTTGATAATGGTGACGATATCGTCGTATGCCTTTTGGATATCGTCGCGTTGAACGGTCTGCTCTTGCAATCTTTCCTCTGTTTCTTTGAGCGTTTGAAGTGCAAGCGGGTTGACGTCGCCGAGACGGTTGATTGACTTCTTCAAATCGGATATGACGGTGAGTGCGCCGTAGGCTTTGAATTCGGGATCTTTGAATTCAACGGCGCTTGCGTACGTCAAATCGTATTCTTCGAGGATGTGCGTTTGTTGGTTGCGGATTTCGATATCCACGTTTTCGAGCATAGCCTCGTCGCGCACTTTCTTTTCGTTGAGTGCGGAACGCTCATCGGACAATCTCGTTTTCTCTTGGTCTAAAGAAACGATTTCGTCGGATATGGTGCGTTTGCGCTCGCTCAAATCGGATATTTGCTTTTCGAGTGCGGATATGCGCGCCTCGTCCTCTTTGGAGAACGTCGTTTTCTCGGGGGCATTGTGGATGTTGTCGAGATTCTGTTGTTCATGCTTGAGGGATGCGATTATGTCGAGTTTTTCGTCCTCCAACTGCTCTCTGTCACGATTGTATCTGAACAAATCGTTGTCGATGCCGTCAAGGACGCTCTTGTGTCCTGCAAGTTTGACTTTGATTTCCGTCACTTGCTCCGCCATTTGCTCTCTTTCGCTCTTTTGGTCGGTGCTGACGCTCTTGGAGCTTGCGAGTAATGCGTTGTACTCTTCTCTCTTCTCGGACACGACTTTTTCAAGTTGGTCAATAGAACTTATTTTCTCTTCGAGTTCCTTAATACGCGCTTTGACGATTTCGTACTCTTCGGCGTTTTTGGAAATCTCCACCTTCAAGGACTCGGTGACTTCAAAGGATTGTTTTGCCTTGTCCTCGTTGAGACCGTTCTCTATGCGCAATTCGCTCATCTCTTTGTTGAGAGCCTCGATTCTTGCCTCGCAATCGCTCAATTCCTGCTCGCTTTCTTCACGTTGAGAGTTGAGGAGCGCGATGTTGTTTTTGATTTTCTCGAGGTTGGCTTGCGCTTGCTCGATTTTTGCCTCTTGGGTGAGCAAACCTCGGGTTTGCGTTCTTCTCGAACCACCGGTGATTTCACCGCCCGTAGCAAAAATTTCGCCGTCCAAAGTGACGATTTTCACCGATTGGTTGTATTTTCTGAAAATGCGGATAGCGTTGTCGATGTTGTTTACAACGACCGTTGCACCCAAAAGCGTTTGCACGAATTTGTCAAACTTCTTATCGCATTTCACAAGGTCGCTTGCAAGTCCGTAGCAGCCCGGCTCCGTCAATATGCCTCTGTTCTCGGGCGTAAGCGTGCGAGGACGGCAGGACGTGAGCGGACGGAACGTAACGCGCCCGTAACCCTTTTGTTTGAGGTAGTTGATAAGGTCGCTTGCCTCACGCTCGCTTTCAACGAGTACGTTTTGCATGTTTGCGCCCAGAGAATACTCGATTGCTGCCTCAAAGTCCGTCGGAACGGTGATGACTTCCGCCAAAACGCCCCAGATCTTGGACGCAAGCACGGGATCGTGTTTGCTGTCTTGCATAAGGCGTTTTACAGACTCTTGATACCCTGAATATTCGTTCTTCACCGACGTGAGCAAGTCGAGATTACCTTTTGCCAAACCGAGTTTTGCGTTGAGGCTGACGATATCTTCCGCATAGCCTTTGATTGCCTCTTGACTTTCGAGCTTTGTGGATAAAGCCTCGTTGTACTCGGTCATAAGATTGCGCATGCGCTCTTTGGTGGATTTGACGTTGCCGTCGTATATGGCAAGATTGGTCAATTCCTCGTCAAGACGTGCTTTTTGTTGATTGACAAGAGCAAGCAACGTCTTTGCGCGCTCGTCGTTTATACCCTTTTCGGCAATGAAACCCGAAAGATTGGATTTGAGTACGCCGAGATCTTCCATTGAGCGGATATACTCGCTGTTTCTCGTCTCGAGGTCGGTTTCCGCACCTGCGAGCGACTTGGTGATAAGCGAATATTTTTGTTGGAGAGCCTCTGCCTCTTTGCTCGTTTCGAGATAGACTTGGAACTCGGCGTTCTTCTTCTCTTCCGCCTTTGCGATGAGTTGCGCGGAGATGTCGAGTTGGTTGTCGATGGATTGAAGTTCGCTGTTAAGACGGGTGATTTCGCCTTGAATGTGGCTGATACGCTCTCTCAAAACGCCTGCCTCGCCTTCCAGCCTTGCAGCATCGACTTTGAGTGTGAGCAATTCGCCGTTACACTCGTCGTATATACGGTCGATACCTGCGGACTCCCTAATGCAATCGTCGTACTTTTTGACGCACTCGTTGAATTGCATTTCCTTGACTTTCAAGTCCTTTTCGCACACGGAAAGACGGTCGTAAATGCGCTGCTTAATGCTTTGATTGTTCTCGTAATTGTAAATGTAGAGGTTGACCTCATTCTTTTTGAGTTCCTCTTTGAGTTCAAAGTACTTTTGAGCGGTCTCGGCTTGCTTGCGCAAAGGATTGATTTGGCGTTGGATTTCCTCGATAACTTGGTTTGCCGTCTCGAGATTGAGAGCGGTTTTTTCAAGTTTTCTTTCCGCCTCGGTGCGTTGCGCGCGGAATTTGGAAATACCTGCCGCCTCTTCGAAAATCTGACGACGGTCGCCCGGCTTTGCCGACATAATCTCGGCAACTCTGCCCTGTCCGATAATGGAATAGCCTTCCTTACCGATACCCGTGTCGTGGAAAAGGGAAATGATGTCGCGCATACGAACGCGATTGTGATTTATGTAGTATTCACTAAGTCCGCTCCTGTCAAGTTTACGAGTGATAACCACTTCGTCGAAAGGCATTGACGGGAAAATGTGTTGGTCGGAGTTGTTGAAAGTGAGCGACACCTCGCAATACGACATACTCTTCCTCTTTTCCGTACCCGCGAAAATAACGTCCTGCATGTTCTTACCACGCAAAGACTTTGCGCTCTGCTCGCCCAAAGTCCAGCGGATAGCGTCTGCAACGTTAGATTTACCGCACCCGTTAGGTCCGATAATCGCGGTTACGCCTTCCTGAAACGGAATTTCGATTTTGTCGGCAAAAGATTTGAAACCTCTCGCCTCGATTTTGACAAAATTCAACAAAATTTTGTACCACCTTAATTTAATACTAAATTATCATAACATAAATAAACCTCTTTTTCAAGCGGTTTTAACGATGTTTCACAAATGTTTCACATCGCGTGAAACATTGTAGAATTTCAATAAAGATTTCAAGCATTTAAGGCGTTTAGAATATAGAAAAAGTCGCAAACGGTTAAGTTTGCGACTTGTGTGAAACATTTTTGATTTTCGGCTTATTGCTTTACGTTTATGCGTTCAAGCGCCTCTTTTGCGGCAAGTTGCTCCGCCTCGCGCTTGGTTTTTCCCTTTCCGCAACCTGCGATAAAGGTGTTGACTTTCACCTCAACGTTAAAGGTGGGATTGTGCGCAGGACCTGTTCTTTGCACCTCGATATACTCAACTTGCAAGTCGTGTTTTGAGGCAAATTCGTTGAGTTTGCTCTTGTAATCGTCAACGCCTACGTGCTTGCATTTTCCGTTGAGCAAATCGGCAAGTTTGTCAAGAATAAACTTCTCTGCAAGGTCGATATTCTTGCTGTCGAGATATATTGCGCCTATGACCGCCTCGAATATATCGGACATAATCTTTGATTGATTGCTTATTGCCTTAGCGTTCTCGCCCTTACCTACTATCAGATAGTTTTCAAGCCCGAGTTTTGCGATTTCGTCCGCAAGCGGCTCTCTGGACACAATCTGCGCGCGAAGTCTCGTAAGCGCGCCCTCGTGTGCGTTGGGATTGATTTCCATAAGGCGTTTTGCAATGATAAAATCAAGTATGCTGTCGCCCAAAAATTCAAGAGATTGATAGTTTTTGGTGGCGTCCTTTTCCTTTGAGCCGTGCGTGAAGGCACGCTCCAAAAGAGCCTTGTCTCTGAAGGTGTATCCGATTATCTTTTCGATTTCTACAATTTCGTTGTTTTTCATATTCTAACAAGGTCAATTTGCGCTTTCGTCTGCGTTTTGAACAGCCAAAACTTCGGTTATTCCGCTCCTGATTTTGTCGCAAACCTTTGCCTCGGCAAGCGATTTTGCTTGCAAAATACTTGCGGTTATGGACTTACTCTTGCTTGCGCCGTGCGACTTGACGACAATCTTGTTTACGCCGAGGAAACATGCGCCGCCGTGTGCGTTGTAGTCCATCTTTTTCTTGACGTTTTTGAACACGGGTTTGAGCATAAGCGCGCCGAGTTTGGATTTAAGTCCGCCCGAATATACGCCGTCTTTTATGAGTTTGAGCATGGTATTTGCCGTGCCTTCTGCGGATTTGAGCGCAATATTTCCGTTAAATCCGTCGCATACGACAACGTCGTAATCGCCGCTCAAAATATCTCTCGCCTCGCAGTTGCCGACAAAGTTGATACCTTTGGTCTCAGAGAGCAATTTATACGCCTCTTGCGTAAGTTCGTTGCCCTTGTGTGCCTCTGCGCCGTTGTTGAGAAGTCCTACTCTTGCGTTTTTCACACTGAGCATACCCTCTGCATACGCACTTGCCATAATGGCAAAATGCTGCAAATTGACAGGTTTGCAATCTACGTTCGCGCCGCAGTCGCAAAGCACTACACCGTTACCTTTGAGCGTGGGAAGAACGGGTGCAAGCGCAGGACGAGATACGCCCTTAATGCGACCGACTTTCATAAACGCACCGACCAAAACCGCACCCGTCGAGCCTGCGGATACAAATCCGTCCGCATCTTCTCTGTTGAGAGCCTCAAACGCCTTTACGAGAGAACTTTCCTTCTTGGTCTTAATTGCCATCGTCGGACTGTCGTCGTTGGTTATAACGTCTTTTGCATCGATGATTTCAAGACGATTATCGTCATATTTCTTGCCTGCAAGCACTTTGCAAATTGCGTCCGTATCGCCGACAAGCGTAACTTCGAGTTGTTTATCTTCGCAAAGAGCGTCAATTGCACCGAGAACGATCTGCTCGGGAGCATTGTCGCCGCCCATTGCGTCAACGATTATTTTCATACTTCACCTATAAAGTTATTATTGAGTAAATTATATCAAATATAAACGGATAATACAAGAAATAAATGTATTTTGGAATTTGCCACTTTTATCGTGAATATATTTGGTTGTTATTTGGCGCGCTTAAATATTTAAGGGCGCTATTTAGATGAAGAGTGCGTTTAATAGCGATTGTTACAAAGTCAATCGCATCAAAAGCCTCTTGAACAATATTGAAATAAATTTAAGTGCGCCAAATAGATGAGTAACGCGAAAGGCACGACTTGAACCAAAACCCAACTTACTGACGTACGTGATTTTGGGGCAAGCCGTGCCTGACAAAGTTAATCGCTATTTGGTGCGCTTAAATTACTTCTCGCTCTTTTTTTGAACTACTTGCTCACCATCATAATAACCGCACTTGGGGCATACTTGGTGGCTCTTTTTAAGTTCATGGCATTGGGGGCACTCTACAAGGCCCGGAGTTGTGAGTTTCCAGTTAGCAAAACGGGAATTCGTTTTTGATTTTGAAACTTTATTTTTAGGTACTGCCATCTTCTTACCTCCGATTTTCGCAACATTTGCTTTACACAGCGTTTTGATTATATAAAATAAACAAAGATATGTCAAACGCTTTTTCAAAGTTGCGTTGATTTTTGAATGTGTTTTTTACGTTTTTTCGCGCTTTTGAGGCTTTTTCCGCACAAACGGCGTTTTTAACCTCTCAAAGCGCGATATTTTTGATTATTTTGCAAGTGCTTGCGTCTCTCTTGCGATAGACAATTCTTCGTTGGTGGGAAGAATGATAACTTTGACTTTGCTGTCGGGTTTGGAGATAACTCTCACGCCGTCGCCTCTGCCCTTGTTTGCCTCGAAGTCGAAATCGACGCCGAGATAATCCATATCTTCCATAACGAGTCTGCGCATAAGGTCGCTATGCTCGCCGATACCGCCCGTAAACACGATTGCGTCAACGCCGTTAAGCACCGCTGCGTACGAACCGATATACTTTTTGATGCGATACGCCGCAACTTCGACTGCGAGTTTTGCCTTTTGGTTGCCTTCGTTGATAGCAGCCTCGAGGTCACGCATATCCGAACTCAATTCGCTTATACCCTTCATACCGCATTTTTTGTTGAGGTATTGAACGAGATCTTCGGGAGTGAGATTGAGTTTTTCACGGATATATTCGCTTGCGGCAGGATCGATATCGCCCGAGCGAGTACCCATAACCAAACCTTCGAGCGGCGTAAAGCCCATAGACGTATCCACGCATTTTCCGTCCTTCACAGCGGAAATGGACGAGCCGTTGCCGAGGTGGCAAACGATGATTTTGCTGTCCTTTTTGCCGAGAAGTTTGATAGTTTCTTCACTGACGAACTTGTGAGACGTGCCGTGGAAACCGTATTTGCGCACTTTGTACTCGTCATATACGGAGTACGGAATGCCGTACATGTACGCCTTTGCAGGCATCGTGCTGTGGAAAGTGGTATCGAACACCGCCACCATAGGCACGTTGGGCATAACCTCTCTGCAGCTCTTTATGCAAGCGATGTTGCCGGGCATATGGAGCGGTCCAAGTTCCGCATTCTTTTCGCAGATACGGATAACTTCGTCGTCGATAAGCACGGATTGATTGAAATCTTCGCCGCTATGGAGCACTCTGTGTCCGACTGCGCTAATCTCGTCCGTGGATTTGATTGCGCCATATTCGGGATCGACCATTGCTTTAAGGACAAGTTCGATTGCCTCTTTATGGTCTTTCATATCGTGCTTGATATTGAGCGCTCTGCCGTCGGAAGTCTTTTGAGTGAGTTCGCCGCCCTCGAGGGTAATGCGCTCGCAAAGACCTTTGAGCATAACTTGCTCGGTTTGCATATCGATAAGTTGATATTTAAGTGAAGAACTGCCTGCGTTGATAACAAGTATTTTCATTTCTCTCTCCTATTAGTCCTTGACGGATTGAAGTGCCGTGATTGCCGCAACAGCCGCGATATCTTCTGCAACGCAGCCTCTGCTCAAATCGTTGACGGGCAATGCCAAACCTTGCATAATCGGTCCGATTGCCATGCAGTTGCCAAAGCGTTGAGCAATCTTGTAGCCGATGTTGCCTGCGTCGAGGTTGGGGAAAACGAGGACGTTTGCCTGACCTGCAACAGTGCTGTCGCCTGCTTTTTGTTTTGCTACGCTATCGACGATGGACGCGTCAAGTTGAAGTTCGCCGTCAACGTTGATTTCGGGATGTTCTGCTTTGACTTTCTCGTAAGCGGTGCGCACTTTCTCGACGGATTCGTGATTTGCGCTGCCCTTCGTGGAGAACGAAAGCATTGCAATCTTTGCGTCCATTTGGCAAATCTTCTTTGCGCTGTCTGCAGCCGCAACGACGATGTCTGCAAGTTGGTCGCTCGTCGGATACGGAATAACCGCGCAATCCGAGAAGATGTATGCAGGATATTTTTTGTATTTGAAATCTTCGGGCGGAACCATAACGAAACAACTGGAAACGGAACTGATGCCGGGGGCTGCTTTGATAACTTGGAAAGCGGCTCTCGATACGTCTGCGGAACTGAACACCGCACCGCCGACAACGCCGTCAACGTCACCGCGTTTGAGCGCGACGCATGCGTAGAACATATTGTTGTTTGTGACGATATTGAGCGCTTGCTCTTCGGTCATACCTTTTGCCTTGCGAAGTTCGTAAAGCGTGTTTGCATAATCCGCGCGATGTTCGCTCGTCTTGGGATCGTCAAAAGAAACGCCCGTGAAGTCGATTTCGGGGAATTTTGCCTTGATTTGCTCTTCGTTGCCGATGAGAACGACTTTGCAAACGCCTTTTTGCGTGAGAATTTCCGCAGCTTTAGCCGCACGGACGTCGTCGCCTTCCGCAAGTGCAATGGTCTTGCCGAGTTTGCTTGCTCTGCTCATAAGATTTTCAACAAAATCTGTCATATAAAACTCCTAAAATGTCGCAATTGATTGCAATTGTTTTATTTTCGGGTATAATTATAAATAATAAATAAACAAAAATCAACAATAATGAGGACTTATTTTGAAAATTACCGCCGTTATAGCCGAATATAATCCATTCCACAACGGTCATCTCAAACAACTCAAAAAGGCAAAACGCGAAACGGGCGCGGACGCTTTGGTCGTGGTTATGAGCGGATCTTTCACTCAACACGGCGATTTGTGCGTGTGTGACAAATACACTAGAGCCAATTGGGCAATTCAGGCAGGCGCAGACCTCGTTCTCGAACTCCCCACCGTATATTCTCTCTCAACCGCAAAAGGCTTTGCCGAGGGCGCACTCAAAACGCTCTCTATGCTCGGCGAATTTACCCTGTCTTTCGGCACGGAAAGCGACGAAATCGAGGACTTGAATATGGCAGCGGAGTTTATGCGCAGCGAGTCAAAGGATATGTCGAATCTTCTCAAAGGCTATCTCAACGAGGGTTATTCCGTGGCAAAATCGCGCACTCTCGCGCTCGATCAAATACGCCCCGATATTTCCAATATGTTGCAATCGCCAAATAATATTTTGGCGGTCGAATATATGAAAGCAGGCGCGGCGTACGGCGGAAAAGTGCAATATCATTCCGTGGAGCGCAAGCCCGACGACGGCAAAAAATTCCTCTCTTCCACAAAAATTCGCGAACTTATTGCGCAAGGTATGGACGTATCGGCGTTTATTCCGCCCTTCGTCAACCTCGAAAACGTTATAAACATCGAAAAATATAACACCATTTCTACGTACGCAATAAAGGCTATGACCGCGTCGCAACTCAAAGACATTGCCAACATCAGCGAGGGAATGGAAAACCGCATAAGTCAAGCCTCTTTCACTTCTATGGAAGAGTTTTTGGGACTTACGAGCAAACGCTACACTCGCTCCACAATCAAGCGTATAGCCGCTTGCGCAACACTGGGACTGGGCAAAGACCTCGTGGAACTTGCCAAAGAGCAAAAGCCCTACTGCACCGTGCTTGCGTTCAAGCCATCCAAAAAGAAAGCGTTGTTCTCTTTGCTTGCACAAGGCGACGGATACTTCTTCTTCAAGCACAGCGATTGCGAAAAAGACTGTCCCGTCAAGCCGCTCGTGGAATTGGACGAGAAAGCGAGCAAAATTCAAAAACTCTGTTATTGACAAACCTTGCCCACCGTATAGTCGGTGGGTTGTTTTTTATGATTTAGGCAAAATACAAGCCGCTCGTGGCTCATAAATAATGCCGACAAATCATAATATTTCGCGTGGAAACCGTTGCGAAAAAACCTATCGCGCCAAAGGCGCGCAAAAATAAAAATACGCTTTCAAGCCGCAAGTTTTTGAGGCGCGCAAAAAGCACGGATATTCACGCGAAAAGGAAGATAGATTTTTCAAAAGTATTTGCCTGCACCGCTCTTTTTGCGTTCATGGCTCTGATGCTGGCAAAACCCGACTATTACCTTACCTCTGCGCGCAAAGGACTGACGCTGTTTGCAACGAGCGTTCTGCCCTCGCTCTTCCCCTTCTACTTCTGCTCGCTCATGCTTACGTACATGGGCGCGGTGAAAGGCATATCGGGACTTGGCGCAAAACCCGTCAAACTTCTTTTCAACACTCCCAAAGAAAGCGCATACGCACTATTTTTAAGCACGCTTTGCGGATATCCAGTCGGCGCAAGCACTTGCGAGGAATTGTACAACGCAGGCATCCTGAGTAGTGACGACGTAAAGAGTACGGCGGCATTTTGTTCGACTTCTGGACCTATATTTATCATCGGCACGATAGGCGGAGCGATTTTCGGCGACGCTCGAGTTGGTTGGATAGTACTTGCATCCCACTACCTCGGCGCGCTCATCAACGGACTTTTTTACCGCAAACGCAAATCTTCGATAGACGACCGCACGCTTGCCCTAAACATTGATACCGACTCTATACTTTCAAAGGCAATCTCAAAAGCCACTCTCAATATGCTGTACGTGGGCGGATACGTGGTGATTTGCGGTATGCTCGTGGATACATTAGAACTTTTGGGACTTCAAAATCTCATCAAATCCCCCGACGTTTCGAGCGCATTGACGTCAATAATTTATGGACTTATCGAAATGACGCGCGGATGCATTCAAAGCGCAAACTGCACGTCCTTGCATTTATCCACCGTTCTATGCACGGGAGCGGTATCCTTCGGAGGACTGTCGATAACGCTGCAAAACTATACGTTTTTGTCAAAATGCGGACAAAATCTCGGACAAATACTTTTGAGAAAAATAACACAATGCGCCGCATCTATGCTCATTGCATTTCTCATCGGATTTGCCTTGTGAAAAAAATTGAAAAAACTTGCAAATTTCTTGCATAAAATATGACATAATATATTGACTTTTTGGCATTTCATTTTGTAATGTATTGGCATAGGAGTTGAATTTTCAACAATTTATCCGGAGGAAAGTATGAAAAAAAATTGGAGCAACACAGCACTTGTTGCTTATTCCCTATTGCCCAAAATCGCAAAAGAGATAGACTTTGCGGTACAAAGTCGGGTAAAGTCGAGTTTTCAAAGCCGACATTTGAAAATAGGTGTAAGCAACGAACAATTAATTGGTGAAATTTTACAGCTTACTGACGAGAAAAGAAGAATCGTCAATATGAGGTACGTCGTTTCAAACGCACTTAAGCAAATGAAAGAAAAAGATCGCAATATTCTGATAGAACGCATCGTCAAGAAAACGACGTTCCAAGACATTGCGGCAAACAACGATATATCGCTAAGAACGGCATTCAGACGAGTGTCAATCGCCGAAGAGGCATTCGCAAAGAATCTGCGAAACGCAGGCTACGACGAGCAATGGTTCGAGCAAGAATACGGCAAAGACAAACTGATTATGCCGATAAGAAAACAAATACTGACGGACAAATATTTCGTCGCAAAAAATTTATAATCTCAACGCACAAAAGTAAAAATTGTTGAAAGCTATGACTCATAACGGCGCATGGTGTGTTTTCCTATTGCCGTTTTTGCAAAATCGAATATGAAAATTTTGCATTTTCTCAAAAACGAGCGCTTATCCTGTTTGTTTTCACCATTAAATGCCAACCCTTTTCACGGTTTTTTGTGGTTGGTTTATGACAAACATTCATCCCTTATTTCATAATTTTACACAAAAAAACGCCTCGAAATTCGAGGCGCTTTTTTGTGTTGATATTGTTAAAAAAGTTTATGCAAATCTTTACGAAATTTCAACCCGTTTCATATGCAAATTTGCACTTAAATTTAGTATATAAATTTTGCGATTATTCGTTTGTTTTCAATATTCGATTTATCAATGGCTTTAATAGTAAATCGAGTATCTAAACGGCTCAATAGCAGTTTTTGATGCTGATATTGAGGTATGCGTCCATATCGAAAATCGTCCACGGAGCGACTTCGGGCGGATACACTCTGAAAGTCATTTCTTTGCCCGATACAGGGTGTTTGAATTTGAGTTCGCACGCCCACAGACAAAGCGGATATTTGCTCTTTTCGCTCTTTCCGTACTTCTTGTCGCCGACGATGGGATTGCCCATATTGGACAGTTGCACTCTGATTTGATGTCCGCGTCCCGTCACGAGATTGACGAGCAAAAGGCTCACGTCTTGCTTGGAGCAAAGCACTTTGTAATCGAGTTCGGCATATTTTGCACCTTCGGAAAGTGCAGGAACAACCTTAACCGTGTTTGTATCTGCAAATTTCTTGAGATAGCAAGTGAGTTTGTCCGCCTTATATCTCGGCGCGCCGTCAACTATTGCAAGGTATCTCTTCTCCACTTCACCGTCTCTTATGGCTTGGCAAAGGCGAGCCGCCGCTTTGGACGTTTTTGCAAACACCATAACTCCGCCCGTAGGTCTGTCAAGTCTATGCACAAGCCCGAGATATGCCTCGCCCGGCTTGTTGTAAGTCTCGACAAGGTATTGTTTGAGCATATTGACCATATCGGGATCGCCGCTTTCGTCGGCTTGCACAGGTACGTCGTAGGGTTTTACAACGACAAGCACGTGATTGTCTTCATATACGATTTTCAAATCTTTATAAGTCATAATTGTATTTCCGTAGTGTATTTTTGATGTTATTCGTCTGTTCGTCGGTTTTTCGTCAGTTTTTGAAAGTTGCAAAAGCCGTGCAACCTTGCGGAAGAATAAGCCCTTCTTGCGTAGCAAGACCAATCTCGTCGGCATCGATAATCGCGTTTTTTCCGAGTGCGAGTTTGAGGATATTTGCCATAACCGTGGGTTGCAATCCCGTCGTGTAACTATTGAGGCACACAAACAACGGTTCATCGCTCAAAAGGTTCGCCACGAGTTCCACAAGTTCGGATATTCCCTCTTCGATCTTCCATTTCTCGCCGTTTGGACCTCTTCCGAAACTCGGCGGATCGAGGATAATTGCGTCGTATTTTCTGCCGCGCCTGATTTCCCTTTGGCAGAACTTAAAGCAATCGTCGATTATATAGCGCATTCCGCTGTTATCAAGACCGCTGAGGCGCACGTTATCGCCTGCACGCTCCACCATAGCCTTTGCGCTATCCACGTGGCACACGCTCGCACCTGCTTTGAGGCACGCAACGGACGCCGCACCCGTGTAACCGAAAAGGTTAAGCACGCTTATAGGTCTGCCTGCGTTTGAGATGAGATTCATCATTCTGTCCCAATTGACGGCTTGCTCGGGGAAAAGTCCCGTATGCTTGAAGCCCATCAATTTGAGCGAGAACTTCAAATCGCGCCACGAAATGACGAATTCGGACGGAATATTCCTCTTGTACTTCCACATACCGCCACCCGTCTGGCTACGCTCGTAAACCGCGTCGATGCCCTCGTATGAGCGCAGCGGTTTCTTTGCGTGCCAAATGACTTGCGGATCGGGGCGCAAAAGCGTATAATCCCCCCACTTTTCGAGTTTTTCGCCGTCGCCGGTTGCGATGACGGTATAATCTTTCCAATCGGGTGCAACTCTCATTACGCTTTCTTAACGGATATCATGACGTTATCGCCGTTGATATCGCACTCTTTTGTAAATCCGTCCAAATGCTCGGATATGCCGTCTGCAAGGACGTCTTTGAGGAAGTCGGCTTTTTGCAAAACTTGCTTTGCAATGCCTTCGGCGTGGTAGCCGATTACGATATGATCGGTGACCTCGAAACCAGCCTCTTTTCTCATGTTTTGTATCTTTGATACAATTTCTCTTTCCACACCCTCGAGAATAAGCTCTTCGTTGAGTGCGGTATCGAGAACAACGGTGGTTTCTCCGTCACTTTCGCTGGAATATCCTTCTTTATTCTTCATGCTGATAAGCAAGTCGTCTTGCGAAAGTTCGACGTCTCTGCCGTTTGCGTTGAATTTGAACAAATCGCCTCTCTTGACCGCTGCTACGATTTCGCTAGCACGCTCTTGCAATACGTTTCTGATTGCGCCGAGCAAACTGCCGTATTTGGGGCCGAGCGTCTTAAGTTGCGGCTTGAGTTCGTAATTGATAAATCCGTCGCTGGTATCCGAAACTTCGACCGACTTGACGTTGAGTTCGTCCTCGACGAGTTCTTTGAGGCTTTGCGGGAGTTCGTATCTGCCGTTATAGAAGAGTTTTGCAAGCGGTTGTCTGTTCTTGAGGTTGGACTTGTTCCTTGCGGCTCTGCCGAGTACGACGAGTTTAAGCACGTCGCCCATGCCTGTCTCGAGTTTCTTATCGATCATCTTCTCGTCTGCCACGGGGAAAGAGCAAAGATGCACGCTTTCGGGTGCGTCTTTATCGAAGTTGCGCACGAGATTTTGATAAATCTCTTCCGCCATAAACGGAACGTACGGCGCAATAATCTTGCTCAACGTGGAAAGGACGGTATAAAGCGTTGTATAAGCCGCCTCTTTGTTCTTTGACATATCGCTGCCCCAGAAACGGTCGCGCGAACGGCGTACATACCAGTTGGAAAGGATATCCACAAAGTCGCCGATTGCACGAGAAGTCTCCGTGATCTTGTATTCGTTAAGTCCTTCGTCAACGAACTTGATGAGCGAATTGAGACCTGACAAAATCCACTTGTCCATAGTCGTCAATTGCTGATCTTCGAGTTTATGCTCCATGGGATTGAATTTATCGATTTCCGCATAGAGAACGAAGAACGCATAGGTATTCCAAAGCGTACCCATAAACTTGCGTTGAGACTCGCTTACGGTGTCTGCATGGAAACGTGACGGGAGCCACGGCGCGCTGGTGGTATAGAAATACCATCTCGTAGCGTCAGCGCCCTGCTTGTCGAGAACAGTCCACGGATCTACGACGTTGCCCTTATGTTTGGACATTTTGATGCCGTCTTTGTCGTTGACGTGTCCCAAAACTATGCAGTTTTTGAAAGGCGCGCGTCCGAAAAGCACCGTATTGACCGCAAGCAAGGTATAGAACCAGCCTCTCGTTTGGTCGATAGCCTCGGAAATGAAGTCCGCAGGGAACACTTTTTCAAACGTTTCCTTATTTTCAAACGGATAATGCCATTGTGCAAACGGCATTGAACCGGAATCGAACCAGCAGTCAAGCACTTCGGGAGTACGAACCATCTCTCCGCCGCACTCGCATTCCCACTTAACTTCATCGATATACGGACGATGCAATTCAACGTCGTGGTCGAGATGCGCTTTTTCACGCAATTCCTCTCTCGAGCCGATAACGTGAATCTTTCCGCACTTGTTGCACACCCAAATCGGGAGCGGAGTACCCCAATATCTTTCACGGGAAATGCCCCAGTCAATGACGTTTTCGAGGAAGTTGCCCATACGACCGTTTTTGATGGTATCGGGCATCCAGTTTACGGAATCGTTTGCGACGAGAAGTTGTTCTTTGACCGCCGTCATCTTCACAAACCAGCTTGAACGTGCATAGTAAAGCAACGGAGTATCGCAACGCCAGCAGAACGGATAACTGTGGGTAAATCTGAGCGTCTTGAAAAGTTTGTTTTCACCCTTCAATTTCTCGATGATGTACTTGTCCGCGTCCTTGCAGAAAAGTCCCTTGAAATCATATACTGCGTCTTTGAATCTGCCTCTGTCGTCAACCATTTGAACGAACGGGAGATTGTATTTTTTGCCGACCTTGCTGTCGTCCTCGCCGAATGCAGGAGCAATATGAACGATACCCGTACCGTCGGTAAGAGTTACGTAAGAATCGTTGACGATATAGTACGCCTTTTCCTTTGCGCCCGTCTCGTAATCGAAAAGCGGAATATACTCGGTGTATTCGTACTCGCTGCCCTTCTTGGTATCCACTTTTTCAAAGTTGCCTTCTTCAAACAACGTCGGAATAAGCGCATCGGCGAGTATATAATACTCGTCACCAACTTTAATCTTGGTATAATCCTCTTTTCCGTTCATACAAAGCGCAACGTTGGACGGAAGCGTCCAAGGCGTCGTTGTCCAAGCGAGGAAATAAGTGTTTTCCACGTCTTTGAGCGCAAATTTGACGAATACGGAAGTCTCTTCCACGTCCTTGTAGCCTTGCGCCACTTCGTGAGAAGAAAGAGCCGTTCCGCAACGAGGACAATAAGGCACGATTTTGTAGCCTTTGTAGATAAGTCCCTTGTCCGCCATTTGCTTGATAGCCCACCACACCGATTCGATGTAGTTGTTATCGTACGTGACGTAGGGATTGTCCATATCCGCCCAATAACCTATACGGTCGGACATTTTGCGCCATTCGTTGCTGTATTTCCATACGGATTCTTTGCACTTTTTGATAAAAGGCTCGATGCCATACTTTTCAATCTCTTGTTTTCCGTCTATGCCGAGCATTTTTTCGACTTCGAGTTCTACGGGAAGTCCGTGAGTGTCCCAGCCTGCCTTACGCAAAACGTGATATCCCTTCATCGTCTTGTAACGAGGGATAATGTCTTTCATAACACGGGTAAGAATATGCCCGATGTGCGGCTTGCCGTTTGCCGTCGGCGGTCCGTCGTAAAAACTGAATTCGGGATTGCCCTCATTCTTTTCAACGCTCTTTTTGAAAATGTCCTCTTGTTTCCAAAATTCGAGAACTTCTTTTTCTCTGTCAACGAAATTAAGATTTGTTTCTACAGGTTTGTACATATAATTCCTCAAAATCATCTTAAGATAAAATAAGTATAAACTCAAAATAACAAAAAATCAACCGATAACGGAGCAATTGTTAAACAATCGTCAAAAACCGTATGCGTTACAAGCACCAAACGATAAAAACGCCAAAAGGCAAATTACTCAATTCGTTTGACAAATTTTGCCCTTGTGCTAAAATCATAGCGTAACCTGCGGGCGTAGTTTAATGGTAAAACGAAAGCTTCCCAAGCTTTAGTCGTGAGTTCGATTCTCATCGCCCGCTCCACAAACGACCATTCACGGTCGCTTTTTTCGTTGTCAAATTTAGCCGTATCTGTCAAAAATTTATTCTTTCTTTTTCGCTTGAATAATTAAAAATTGCGCCACTCTGTTATTAAAAGGCATTCGTCATTATTTATAGCAAAAAATACACTTATCGTGTGTTATTCGGCAAAAATTTCACATGTTTTAGCATTTGCGCACACTTTTCGTGTATTTTATAACGACAAATAACACGATATGTGTTGTAGAATATCGATACACGATTTGTATTATTTAATATTTTTGCGTGATTTTTACGGAAAGTTGTATTCTTTCTCTTTATGTGATACAATATCTATATCAATACATTGAGGTACAAAATGAACGTATTTGAAACCTCGCATCTTTGCAAATCGTACGGCAAAAAAGTCATACTCGACGACGTAAACCTTACGGTACGCGAAGGCGAAATATACGGTCTTGTCGGCAGAAACGGCGCAGGCAAAACCACACTTATCAGAATTTTTCTCGGTCTTGCAAAACAAGACAGAGGCGAAGTGAAAATCAACGGCTCGCAGTCCGCCGACGCTTTGGCATACGAACGCAAGAAAATCGGCTCTATCGTCGACAACCCTTCCCTGCTCTTGCATATGAATGCTCTTGACAATATGAAAGCGGTCGCTTTCGCATTGGGAATTTATGACGAAAACGCATTGAAGGAACTTCTTCACAAAGTCGGACTCGATCCCGACAGCCCGACCAAAGTCAAGAATTATTCGCTTGGCATGAAACAACGCCTTGCAATCGCAGTTGCGCTCATAGGCAATCCGTCAATACTTATTCTCGACGAGCCTGTCAACGGACTCGATCCCACGGGCATTTTTGAAGTGAGAGAACTTTTAAGCAGGCTAAACCGTGAAGATAAGGTCACAATCCTCATTTCCTCGCACATTTTGAGCGAACTTGCAAAGCTTGCCAACAGTTACGGCGTCATCGAAGGCGGAAAACTCGTCAAAGAAATGCGTGGTAGCGACCTCGAAGAACTTTGCCGCCCTTATATCAAAGTCGTCGTGGGAGATTTGAAAGTCGCACTCAACGTCGTGGTAGAAAATTACCACGCGCACGATTTCGAGATACTCCCCTACAACACTCTCGCGCTTTACGACTTGTCAAAAGGCATTCCCGAAGTCGCCAAGATGTTTGCAGACGCCAACGTACCCGTTCTCAACATCATGCAATGCCAAGGTGATTTGGAATCAACGTTTATTTCGCTTATGGGAGGTCTTTCAAATGAACAGAAATAGTTTTGCATGCACCCTATCAAGCGATTTCTTCAAACTCAAAAAACTCAAAAGCGTCTGGATTGTGCTTATTATAATGTTTACACTTGCACTCATTTCCTACGCTGCATACTGGATTGGCGCAAACGTTGTGGCAAATTCCGACTTCGGCGGCGAAGAATACGCCAAACAAGAGGCAATTGCGCTCATTGCGCAAATGCGCAAGGCGCTCCTCTTCGGTTCTGCATCAACCGTTCAAGTTGAATTATTTATAGCAATAATCGCCTGCATATTTATCGGCAAGGACTTCTCTTGCGGCTCGGTTGCGGTTTTGACCGCTCGCGGCGAAAAGCGTATTGACAACTATTTCTCAAAATGGATTACGCTTTACACATTGTTCGTCGCATACACCTGCTTTGCACTTTTACTTTGCGGAATATTCTATGCGTTTGACGGCAAAAGCGGCGATTTTTCTGGCGCAGACTTCGGCATGCTCATGCGCAACTTCGGTTTGCAACTCCTTAGCGGCATGGCAACCGTGTCCATATTCGTTATGATTGCCTACCTTGCACGCAGCACAGGCTCGTCAATTGCAATCAGCCTCTGCTCCTACATCTTGCTCAATATCGTCATAAGCCTGATAACCTCAATCGTCGGTATGAACGGCAAAGAAAACAGCAACGTTTGGACGTATTTTATGCCCTTGCAACAATCCGCAATCGCCGGAGCATACGGCAAACTTACGTCAACTCAAATCGTCGCCGCAACCGTTATGCCCGTCGTATATACCGCAATATCCACGCTCGTCGGCTACTTCACATTTGACGCTCGCGATATAAAATGATGTAAGCACTTTTGTGTGTTTCAAACATAAACATCGATTTGCGAACGATAAACGATATCGTGTTCAAACATAAACATCGATTTGCGAACGATAAACGATATCGTGTTCAAACGCAAACGTCGATATAGCCGTTATATTCGGTAAGCAAATCAAAAAAACGCAGTATTATTGAATAAAATTCAATTAAAATCATATGAAAAAGCGCAACTCGTTGAGTTGCGCTTTCACTTTCAAAAAACTGTGCACCATCTTCGATAATGAATACCGAAACGGAAACAATGTAGGTGGCTCCTTCAAAGTTTCCCCGTGGCACACGCCAACGCCTGCTTAGTGCTGCTGCGGTCAAGCTCTGACACGGTTCACAGTATGACATTGCACGGGACCTTGATATCGACACTCCTTGCACTGCGCAGCCAACCATAAACAAGACCTCGGATGGTGTTCGACACTGCTATAGCGGATTGCAGTTCACAGGGCACCGCTGGCTCCCCGTCTAGCACAGTGATATGATTATATCATCTACCCCCGATTTTTGCAAGTTAAATTATAAAGTATAAACCGAAAAAATCCGCAAAAGAGATTTAATAGACTAATTTATTTAGAATTAATATTTGGAATAGTGGACGTTAATAATTAATTTATTTGCTCAATAGCGTTCAGTTTTACGATAGAAATAAGCCAGTATTTAGATGAAGAACAAGGAAGCGCCACTTGAACGGACAGCCTA
>DBJV01000046.1:22614-23280 GCA_002297185.1 Christensenella sp. UBA767 | reverse complement strand
ACTTTGTCGAATCCGCCCTTTTCACCTTCAAAGTTGCCTTTGTAGTAATCGTTACGGATAAGAGTGCAAGTCTTTGCGGACTTATCGTAGTTGTCGATCTTGTATGCGCCTGTGAACGGGATGCTTGCATCTGTGTTCGTTGCGGACGCTTTGATGTGTTTTGCAAAAGTATAAGATGTCACTTCGCCTTCGGTTGCTTTGTTGTAGAATTTGTTTGCAGCGTTTTCTGCCTCAACAATATAGCAGCCTTGTCCGTCGTCTTTAACGTCATTGTCACCCATGTACATGAGTTTGTGAGTCGGGTCGAGACCTGCAAGAGTTACTGCATAATAATAAGATGCATAGTCGGGTGTTACAGTCAAAGAATAGGTGTAATCGTCGAGAAGGCGAACGCCTTTGAACACTTTGGATGCGCCGTTGCCGTCGTTTGTTCCGTCATACTTGGAATACTCTTCCCAACCAACGTAAGCTTGTCCTGCCGTGTTGCTGCCGCCTGCGTCTTTTTCAGTTGCGACGATAGAGCTGAATGCCATCACTTGATAGACGTAGTTCTTTGCCGTGATAGGAGTGCCGTCGGAGAACTTCAAATCGTCGTAGATTTCAACCGTGAAAGTACGAGTGCCGTCCGCATTGGGAACGTCGGTGTGATTTTTAACAACCGTCGGG
>DBJV01000046.1:0-22470 GCA_002297185.1 Christensenella sp. UBA767 | reverse complement strand
TCTGTGTTGGAAGATGCGGGTTTCCAATCGATGAGTGCGCTTGCAACGCCCCAGTACGGGTTGGTCGGGTTGTCGGTAACGCTCTTCTTGTCGATTACACGTGCGTCGAAAAGATCAAAGTATTGGTTGCTGTAAAGGGGAACTTCCGGCAACAAATAGTTCCAACGTTGGATGAATGCCTTCCACCACACTACGTATTCGCTATCGCTCTTAGAGTTGTAAACCATTGCCATTGTCAAATAGTCAAGACCGAGTTCATATTCGGTTCCGTCGCTGAACGTTTGATATGCCAATCCGTTGTCTTTGAACTTGACTTTTGACGCATCAGCCTCAGAGCCAAATTTGTCATACAGTGATTCATAGTCAACACCGTATTCGAGCTCCTTAGCAATGTCGTTATCGTCAATAGGTTCGTAATTAACGGGATCTTCGTTATCGTTGCACGCTGCAAGAATACCGAATGAAAGCACGAAAACCAAAACCATTGCCAAAATCGCAAATATCTTTCTTTGCTTCATTGTTGCTACCTCCATTTTTATGTTTTTTATTTTTGTTGTGAGTTGCTACTTAATTTTCGATTCGCAAAATTGTTTAAACTTTTTTGCGATTTCGCTTGCTTTTAATCAAGCATTTGATGTATAGTACATAGATTTTCACAAAATTTCAATCTCTTGTGTTGTTCATATTATAAGTGCAGATTGCCAATCTGTAAACAATTTTTTTTGTAATTTTGAAAATTTTTATTTTTATGCATAATTTGTTTTACCGCTCTTTTTCATCCCTATCACGCTCTTTAGCCGCCCTATGTCACCAACTCGCATTATATATTAGGATATTTTTACTACTTTAAATATACTATAATATATATACCTCTTCGATATTCGTCGATTTTCGCCCGTTTTTTACAATCTCCGCAACCTATGGTTGACGGCATTTTTGATGCAAATTTTAGTAGATTTTATGCAAAATTTCCTTAAAAATGTATAAAAATAAAAATTTTTGCATAAGGAATTTTTCAAAAAATTTGGTATTTTTGACAAATCTTGCAATCAATCTCAACTTTGTTTGCCAAATTTGTAACTTTTTGCAACCTAAAATTGCGGAAATTTGCTCTCCCATTTGACTGCTAGCAGTCTTTGGCACTCTCGAAAATTCGACTTTTATTAAAAAATCGCGACCTGCATCTCTGCAAGCCGCAAAAAATTTTTATCTTGATTTTTAAGTTTTCTATCGAGTTTTATTAAATGAAATTATGGTTGAAAACCGATTTTTTCACAACTCTTCCGTGAAATACACGTATGCGCCGATCATGATATCGCCTTTTGCGAGTTTGGTCAATTCCGGCCCATAGGTAAGCATCGTATTATACGTGCGCCTTAAGAGGTATTCGAACACGTCTGCGGATATTACGCTATCCTTAAAACTCGATGAGATGCGGAACAGCAGATTGCCCGTGGCGTATTCAAAATGGAATGCACCGTCCACAAGCAGGCAGTTGGTCACACATGCCGCAACTGCGCCGTCCGTGAGGCTGTCTTTGGGAAAAGTGATACTCGACGATTCGACAATCGTCAAAAGTTGCTTTTCGGCATCGACAATCACGGCAAACGAGATTGGCAAAACTTCCGATTCGACATGACAATACGCCGTGAGGTTGTCGTCATCCCTCTTCGTTTCGTAGCCCTTGCCGTCGAGAACGGAGATTATAGTGTTATATACGCTCGTTGCGATTTTTTGTTTTATATCATCCATAACCCCACCTCAGCGCAAGTACGCTATGATTTGTTCGACCGTCAAATCGCTCTTTGACAGGAATAAAAACTTCTCGTTGAACTCGTCAACCGTTGAGAGCGTCGTCAAAACGAGATACTCAGCAAGACCTTTGCCGATTATGCTGTTTGAGAAGTTTGCGAATATCCTGAACGTGATTTTGCCCGTTTGGTACTGAAAATCAAAGCATCCGTCCGCTATATACGTGTTGACTTCGCACACCGCAACCGCAAGTGCCTCTCTCCGTTCTTTTGCAATGTCAAACGGCAAATCGGACATTATAAGAATGTCCGAAAGATCCGCATCCACAACCACGTCGAAAGGCACGGGCAAATCGTCGCCCTGCAACACGAAACTCACTCCGAGCCTGCCCTTTTGTTTGGTGTATTTGACACAATTGTCGTCAAGCATGTCGCAAAGCGTTTTGAAAACTGTCTTTGCGAGCCTTTTTTGTTTGAAAGTTGTTTTGTTTGCCATAATCAGAATCCGAGTTTGATTTTCTTTTCGGGACGGAAAGCGAAGTCCTTTTCGCTTGCGGCGTTATTGAAATCGCAAGCGCACAGCGTAACCGTTTTCTTGCCCTCGAGTTGACATCTCATAGCGGCTTTTGCCCACGTTCTCTCAAAGAGATTGCGCACGAAACGTGCGTTGCTGAATTTTTCCGACGAAAGCACGTCGTCGGACAAATTCAAAAAATACGCCTTTGCCGTTTCGCGCAGGTCGTCCGACATTTTGAACTTGCCCGTCGCCATAGACACGTATATCTCGAAAAGTTGTTCTTTTGTGAAGTTGGGAAACTCTATGGTATAAGGCATTCTGCTCTTGAGGCCTCTGTTTGCATCCATAAGTTTTTCCATATCCTCGGTGTAGCCTGCCATAATGACCACAAGGTCGTCCTTGTGGTTTTCCATCTCTGCAATGAGCGTATCGATTGCCTCTACGCCGTAATCTCTGGTGTTTCCGTCACCGCGATAAAGCGAATACGCCTCGTCGATAAACAGAACCGAACCGTATGCGTCACGGCACATTCCCGACGTTTTGGGAGCGGTTTCGCCTATGTATTGACCGCAAAAATCTCTGCCCTTGTATTCGTAAAGATTGCCTATGCGCAGCACGCCTCTTTCTTTGAGGATTTTGCCGAGTATTCGCGCAACCGTTGTTTTACCCGTGCCTGGAGCGCCCACGAAACGCATATGCAAGCAAGGTCTGTCGGGTCCGTTTTCCGCCTTGGAAAGTTCGATTTGCGCAAGGATTTCCTCTATTTGCGCCTTGATTTTCTCGCAACCGACAAGTCTGTCGAGTTGTTTCATACCCTCTGCGTCGTTCGTCTTGTCCGCGCAAATTTTCTTTGCGTCTTTTGCGCCGATAACGGTTGCGTCTTTTGCGCCGCTTGCCGATGCCACGTGCTTTTTATATACGAGTTCTTTTACAACTTTCTTTATGGTGTTAAGCCCGTAGAACTTGCCGTCAGACTTCTCTTCCGCAATGCGTTGCAAAAAGCACTTCCACGCACCGTCCGTAAGGCTCATTCCGTAGCGTTCAAAGTCGCGCTTTGCGATTTCCTTCGTCTCGGAGTTGTCGAAAGGCGGGAAAGACACAGTTTTGACATACGTCAAATCGTTGAGCGTCTCCTCAATCTTTCCGAGTACGTCCTTATCCACAAACGGCACTCTGAACACGAATATGTGCCTTTGAGTGTTTTTTTGCACTTTTTTGAGGAAATTGCGGAAGTCCTCGTTGTCCGACTTGTCAATCCACTTGCTTATATCGATGCAAATCACGCGCGAGAAATCGTCCTCGTCAAATTTGGCGACCTCTTCGCTTGCCCTTGCCAAATCGTCCTTGGGCTTGTCCGTCAGTTCGAGTTTAACCTCTTGCACAGGCACGTACGGAGCAATCTTCGCAAGTTCGAGCGTTGACGAAATCCTTGCCAAAACGGAAAGGTACGTCGAAAGTCCGCATCCGTCTCCGAGCGAAAAAAGGTAACTTTGCGCCATAAACACGTCTCGCGAGTTTGCCTTTTTGATTTCGGGCGCAACCGACACGATTTCACGCACAAGGTCTTTGAACTCTTTTGCCCCGACGAGAGCGTTCACCGCGTCGAGCGTCTCTTCAAGCGTCATATCGCCGGGTTTTCTGTTCTTTTTCGGTTCGGACGGCGTGGGGATAACGAGATCGTCCTCTTCATCTTCCTCTTCGACAGTCTCTTCTTGCTCGGCGGAATCCTCTTCTACGACGTCTTTGTCACCGACGACCAAAAAAGTGATTCTTTCTTCGTCGCTTTTGCCGTACTTTTGCGTCACGTATGCGCCGATCTTATCTTCTATCTTTTCAAGATCTTCCTCTTCCACTGAAAGAATCAAATGCAAGCACGATTTTTCCACTAACGTGATTTTGCCCTTTGCGAACTTGTCCGCAATGACGTCGGAAGGATGTTTTGAATCGTTTATTCTCGACAACACCCAATCGAAATCAAGGTCTATTCTCAAATTTACTTTCATCGTAACCCCCAATATATGTTTATATTATCTTTTGTTTAATTGCTGCTACAGTTTATCGTTTTATCAGATGCACGATGTCAGCGGCAGCATTTTTACGTCAAACGACGAGTCGTCGTGTATTTCGATAATCGTTCCGCCTCGTTGCGTAAAACGGTTTTGTATGTCCTTGTAGGCGTTGTAGTCTATGCTCATGCCGTAAGTGAGGCGAATGCCCTTGTAGGTAATCGAAAGCGTGTTGAGGTGGTCGTGTCCCATAAACATACCCTTACAACTTCCGAACTCCACCATTTGCGGAAAGAACTTGCCCTCGACAGTTTTCGGATGTCCGAAATAATTGTCCTTTTCTTGCACGAAACCGCCGTGATAGGTTGCCTCGCCCGTTCCGAGATAGCACTTCTCCCACCCTTCTTTGAATTCTTTGGGCGGAATATGGTAAAACGCAAGCGACGGCACGAGATCGCGACCTTTTGACAAGTCGGTTATCGTATTTTTGTACCACTCGATTTGATCGTCGTGTATCGTATCGAAACCGCTGAAAAAGTTCCACGTAAGATAGGCGTTGCTATCCACGAACATAAGAGCGGTGTTTATTGAGCCGTCCTCGTTCAGCACGGGTATGCAATAGTTGCCTATGCCCGTAATCTTCTCGTCGCCTCTTTGAAAGTGGCAATGCGGCATAGATTTATAAAAGTCCGCAAGCTGCGACTTATTGCACTTTGCCCACACTTCGCTGTCGTGGTTTCCGAACACAACCGCCCATTCAACGCCAAGTTCTTCCATGACGGACGCAAACATCTTGCTTGCTTTAAGGTTGTTGAGCGTACCTTGAAAAAGCCATGGCATGGGATACACCATATCCCCCGTTACTACGACGAAATCGGGCTTTGCGTTTTTGACGATTTTGCGCACGGCGTCCAGCGCAAGTTTGTCTTTCTTTTTGGTAAAGACACTTCCGCCTATATGTATATCCGTAAGTTGCAAAATACGCAGCGGTTGCCCGTCTTTTTTTACTATGACTTCTTTGCCGTCACGCTTTTCAAACATTGCCGACATATTATTCATTTTCCTCACAATCGACAGTTGGCGCATCGTTTTCGACCGTTTCAACCTCGTTTTCTTGCAATTCTTCTAATTTTGTTTCTTCTTTGAGTTCTGCGACCTCTTCAAGCGCGCCTTCCGTGCCTTCGCTCAAAATCTCGCCGTTTTCATCCTCGGATACTACGATTTCCACGACGTCCTCGGGATTGACCTTGCCGTACAATTCGGCAACGAGAGCCTCTCTTTCTTCACTCTCTTCGTCGGTGAGTTTTTTGCCCGATTTTCTCGCCTCGATAAAGTATCTTATACGAGTAAGTTTTACGCTGTTGACCTTGTATTTGAAAGACGCAAACAATGCAAAAGCAATCAATACGGCAACGGAAATTCCGAGAACCAGTCTTGTTGCAGTCAATGCGCTTTGGGGCTGCACCGACGCATTGGAATCGTAGCCGCACCATTCGAGTATCCAACCCGACAATCCGATTGCAAGACCGCCGCCGACTTTTCTTGCAAGCGTCATCATGCCGCTGTACGTACCTGTTTGTCTTGCTCCCGTTGCCATTTCTCCGACGTCAACGGTATCGGGGAATATAATCCACGGCATCATTTGCGCTCCGCCAAAGCCCAAGCCCATTATGAGTGCAACGACGGGAACGAGCCACGCAGGCGCCCAACTCGGGTCCATAATCGCAAGCATAATTCCGCCGCCGATATAGAACGGAAGTCCCATACGGAATGCAAATTGCTTGCTCTTTTTGTCCATCATTATACGAGCGAGAGGGAACATAACGACCGCGGCAACCATCATCGGAGCGATGATAAAGAGCGACGACATATCCATGCCGAGAAGTTTCGTTCCGCGCCATACGTCCGTTGCGTACATAACTGCAAGTGCGCTTATCGTATCCATACACGCAAATGCAGAAACGTACATTGCAATGTGCCAACGATACGAGCGGTTTTTGTACGGTTGTGCGTAACTGTTTACAAATTGTTTGAAGTTGAATTTTTGTTTTGGAGTTTTGGGATTGATACGTTCTTTTACAAAGATACCGCAGATAATCAATCCGCCGCCAAAGAGAACACCAAAGATTATGCTCATCAACAGCCAGAATTGCACGTCGTTGATTTTGGGCATAAACAACCATTTTTCTTTGTCTGTTTTAAGCGCCTCGATGAAAAGGAGCGGCAAAGCATATCCGAGTCCGGACGCAGCCGCCGTAAATACGAGTTTTACCGTGTTTGCATTGTTACGTTCCCTGAAAGACGGAGTAATATCGCTTGCCATGGAGCAATACGGAACTTGCGTAATCGTGGAGCAAGTGTTCCAAAGCAAGTACATCACAATGATGTATGCAGTATATCCTTCAACGGATACACCCCACTCGCGTATTGGCAAGAACACGAGGAATATGCACAAAAAGAGCGAAATGCCGCCCCAGAACATATACGGTTTACGTCTGCCGTATTTGCCGCGCGTATTGTCGGAAATAAATCCCATAAACGGGTCTGTAATTGCGTCCCAGATTTTGGCAATCATCATAATCGTCGATGCCAATCCTGCACTAACGCCGTTGAATACCATATACGCAAGCATAACGCAGTTCATCATACTCACGCCGCCGCCGTCCATCAAACCGCCTATACCGTAGGCAAGTTTTTCTTTTAGCGGAACTTTGTCCTCGGGGCTTATGGGATCCAAAGCCACGGTGTTTTCCTTGTTCTTTTTCACGTGATACCTCGCAAAAATTTGTTTTACCCTATCATATTAACATACGCGCGCACGCATAACAATAGAAAATTTTGCATTTTACCTCGATAATCGCATAAAAAATCGCCGTTTTTCATTCAAAATCGCGCCGTATCGCCCGTCTATTGACAATGGCGTGGCAAACTGCTAAAATATAGTTTGATAAAATACACGTTTCGTATTGAAAAGGTGGATTATGAACAAACCTATTATCGCTATAATGTACGACTTTGACAAGACTCTTTGCACGCGCGACATGCAAGAGTACACGTTTATCCCAAGCCTCGGCATGCAACCCGACGAGTTTTGGGGCAAGACTGCGGAAGTTGCGTCCGAACAACAAATGGACAGCGTGCTTACGTATATGTATTGCATGATAAAGCAATCCGAGCGCATCGGCAAACCCTTCTCTCGCGAAGATTTGACGGAATGTGGCAAACATATCGAGTATCTCCCCGGCGTTGAAGATTGGTTTGAGCGTATCAACGAATACGGCAGACAAGCAGGAGTCGAAGTGGAGCATTACGTGCTTTCCTCCGGCCTTAAAGAAATCATCGACGGCTCGAGCATCGCAAAGCACTTCAAAAAGATTTTCGCAAGCGAGTTCTTGTATCAAGACGGCAAAGCGGTCTGGGCAAAAATGGCGGTCAACTACACCAACAAAACCCAATTCGTCTATCGCATCAACAAAGGCGTTTTGGACATCAGCAACAACGTTGACGTCAACGCATCCAAGCCCGAAAACGAAAGACGCGTGTATTTCAACAACATGATTTACATCGGCGACGGACTTACTGACGTGCCTTGCATGAAACTCGTCAAACTCTCCGGCGGACACTCCATCGCCCTCTACCAACAAGGACAAAAAGACAAAGTCCAACCCCTCCTCAAGCACGAACGCGTGGATTGGATATTCGAGGCAGACTACCGCAAAGACGAAGAACTTGACAAGGCAATGCACAACCTCATCAACAAACTTGCCGTTGACAATCAACTCATCCGCCTCAGCAACTCCCAAAAAGCAGAAATTAAGTAAGAGTTTGGAAAAATAAAATAGTATTGAATATTTGGAATATTCCATTAAACGCTCGCAGTTTGCGAGCGTTTTTGTTTTAGATGTTAAAGTTTTATCCCCTTCCGTTTACTTTTAAGGCTGTCAAATAGATGAAGAACAAGAAAGAGCCACGCTCTCGGCAACCCTAATTTACTAATCGTAAATGAGTTGTCGAGGCGTGGCTCTGACGCAGTTATTCGCTATCCGCCCATTCCTCTGTTTTTAAGGTCACCAATTAAATGCATAACGCGAAAACAGCCCCTTGTGCCAAAACCCAACGTACAAGACGTACGTGATTTTGGAACAAGGGGCTGTTGACAAAGTTAGGCGTTAATTGGTGACCTTAAAAGAAACGTGCGACAAGGTCTTTGGAATATTGCACTGTCTCTTCCATATCGCCAAAGCTCATAATCTCACCTGCATAGTAGGTGTTGAGATTGCCTTGCATGGATTCGACTTTGTCATACCAACCGTCGGCGTAATCTTTCTCGAAAACGTGGGGGAAATAATACCACTTTCTCTCATAGACGCATTTGTCCATATCGATGCCGCAGAGTTTCATATCGTCCCAAGCCATTTGTTTTGCCTCTTCATAGGACTTGAGTTCTTTTCCCTTGTGGTTGCGGAGAACGTAAGTTGTGAGGACTTGGTTGGGTTCATTTTTCCATCTGTGATAGAATACCATGAGGTGACCGATTCTCTCGGGAACCATGTTGTCGAAGAGATAACCGGACATATCGGGATAATACGTGCCTTTCTTGCAAGTGATTGCGGATACGTCGTAACGCTCGTAATCGATCTTTGCAAAGAGTTCTTTCTCTTGCTCGGTTGCGTCGAAGTAGTTGGGCAAATATTGAAGAGGTGCGGTGACGATGATCTTGTCGTACTCTTCCATATTCTCGCCGATATAGACTTGAACTTTGCCGTTTTCACGAGTTACTTTCGTGATGTTGACGTTGAGACGTGCAGGATGTTGAAGTTTTGCATTGACTGCCTCGTAAATGCTTTGCGTACCGTCTTTCCACGTCCACAAATCTTTGTTGACAAAGTACATTGCGGTTGCGAAGTCAAGGTATTTAACGACGTATGCAGCAGGGATTTCATCGAAGAAACCATAACCGAATGCGGTATAAGGTCCGATCCAAATCTCTTGTGCAAGTTCAACCTTGTTGAGTTTGCAGAAATCTGCAAAGTTCATAGAGAGTTCTTTGAGGTTGGGGTTTTCGCCGACAACGTGTTCGCCCGTTACGGGATCGTAACCGTCGTACTTGCCCTCTGCAACTCCCTTGTGACCGGTGTATTGATATCCCTTATACTTGGTTGCAAGAAGTGTACCGAGTTTTTTGACTTGGGATTTGACTTTCAAAAGGTGAGGAATGAGGAACGGGTTTTTCTTGGGATTGAACGGATCGTATTCTTTACCGTTTTTTCTGCGATATGCACGTTCGAGTTTCGGACCGTTGTGATCTACGCCGCCGAACAATTCGAGTTCGTGAACAGCATAGTACGTCGGGCAACCCATAATTGCGCCCATTTCAAATCTCTTTCCATCGTGATACGGAGAGTGGCATTTGCCGCCGACATGATCTTCTCTTTCGAGAATAGCGTAATCGGTGTAACCATTCTTCTCAAGATGTACTGCTGCGCTAAGTCCGGCAGGACCTGCGCCGATGATACAAATCTTTTCGTTCTTTGCCATAATTATCTCCTTAGATTTTGCAAGTGGTAACTTACAATTTGTTTAACAATATTATATCACTTATTTTTCCAATGTAAATAAATTTGACGAAAAATATCGATATTTTTTTATTTATTTGTCGATTTACTATTCACATTGTAAAATATGCGTGATATAATATATGTAATCAGCGAGGCAAATATGAAATTTGAGTCTTTCAAACAACTATTAAGCCACGGCGCAGAAAATTACGGTGCAAACGTCGCTCTGCGCTACGATAACGACGGCAGTATTTGCGATATTACGTATGCGGAATTATACGACGGCGTATGCCGCCGCGCGCAAGAATTGGCAGAGTTCAAAGAAAACTGCATAGGCATACTTCAAGCCCCGTCCGCAAAGTGGATTATCGATACGTTCGCATGCGTGATTGCAGGCAAACAAACGGTGCTGCTTGACGCAATGGCGGATGCCGCCACACTTCAAAAATGCGTGCTTGCCACAGACGTTGAAACAATCCTCACGGACGGCGTGACCGCACCTTATAAAAATGCGCTCAAAACTTGCCCTCAATCTGTCAAAAAATCGGACGGAGAAGGCGATATCCTCTTCTTCACGTCGGGAACGACGGAATCTTCCAAAGCAGTCGTTTTGACATCTAAATCTCTATGCGCAAGCGCGTGGAACGGACAAGAAAAATGCCCTTGCAACCAAAACGATAATCTTCTTTGTGTACTTCCCCTCACTCACGTATTCGGATTTGTGTGCGCAATGCTTTGGCCGCTCTCGCAAGGCGCGTGCGTATCCTTGACGAGAGGTATGCGCTATATCCCCTTCGACGCAAAATATTTCAATCCGACTATCATATCCGTCGTGCCGTCAATTCTCAAATTTATGGTAGGATTCAATGCTCTCAACGACGGATTGCGCATGATACTCGTGGGCGCAGGCCCTGCAAACGAGCAGATTTTGCAAGCGGTCAAGGCAAAAGGCATTGAAGTGCGTTTCGGATACGGACTTACCGAGACGTCCAGCGGCGTAGCCATAAGTTGCGGCGAAAATCCGTTTGCCATGTCCGTATGCCCCGATGCGACGATAACTCTTGCAGAGGACGGCGAAATACTTATAAACTGCCCCGAGTGTATAATGAAAGGCTACTATAAAAATCAATCCGCAACCGACGCGGTGCTACAAGGCGGAATATTCCACTCCGGCGACCTCGGCAAATTCGACGAGGACGGCAACCTATATATCACGGGGCGCAAAAAAGATATTCTCGTGCTTGAAAACGGCACCAAAATATACCTTGCGGAATGGGAAAGCGACCTTAGAAAAGCACTCGGCATAGACGATATCGCGCTCAATATGAAGGACGGATGCGTAACGCTTTTCGTAGGCGACAAAGACGGAGATATAGACAAAAATCTCGTTAGTGAGAAAGTATCCGCTTTCAACAAAACCAAATCCTTCGATCAACAAATTGCCGACGTATGCATATTGCCTCACGCGCTCGAAAAAACCGCAACGGGCAAAATTAAACGCTGGGCGCTCAAATAAAGAGCAAGACATAAAGGAGTAATTATGCAAGTAACAAAACAAGAAATTCAAGACAACCTTGCAAAGCTTGTAAAACAATACGTTCCCACCCTCGCAAATGCGGAAATCACACGTGAAACTCCTATCAATTCCAAGGGTTACGAATCGCTCAACTACATCTATATCGTATGCACGCTCGAGAGCGACTACGGCGTAAAAATCCCAGACAAAGTATGGATGAAATTGCGTACCGTAGGTGAAGTCGTAGATACCGTTTACGACATGGCAACCAATAAATAATTACGCGCAAAATCGCACAATCGATGCTTTATATCGCAAAATCATATGGATAAAACACAAGATTTGATATATACCGTGCATAGAAAACTTCTTGCCGACGACGTGACGATGTATCGCAACTTGCGCCCTTCTACCCTTATGCGCATGATACAAGAGATATCCATTGCGCACACTGAGGCACTCGGCGCAGGCAGAGCAAAGACGCTGGACAAAGGCGCTTTGTGGGTGGTTGCTAGGATAAAACTCGAAATCGCATCGCTCCCCTCTTACGACGACGAAATCACGCTTACAAGTTGGGCAGGAAAGACGATGAGAGTGCTGTTCCCTCGCTACTACGAGATGCGCGACAAGGACGGCAACGTGCTTGTGCGTGCGAGTGCGGTATGGCTGCTTATGGACGAGCAATCTCGCCATATGGTTTTCCCCGAAACGTACGGCGTGGAAGTGCCTGCGCCAGATATCGAGCCTATTATCGGTCTTCCGAACGGCGTTTCGCTCGGCGAGCAGGAAAGCGAAAAATCTTTCGTCGTATCCTACAGTCAAGTGGATATCAACGGACATATGAACAACAGCAAGTACATCGACGAAACGGAGGACTTGCTCGGCGCGGAATATCTTAAAGACCACGAACTTCGCTCGCTCGAGATAGAGTATAAGTCGGAGATAAAACTCGGTCAAACCGTCACACTCAAATATACGCAGAGCGGCGACAACCTCACGCTTATCGGTTTTTCCGAAGGCAATCCCTGCTTTGAACTTGCGGCAGAATTTGCGCAAATTCGACGATAAAAGTCGTTGACAGGGACAAAAGTATTTGATACAATCGGCTTACAACATAAGGGAGTAATCGGCACCCTCGGTGTAATAAAATCGCTAACACGAGCTTAGCTCCGGTTTTATTTTGAATGATGAGACTTATCCGTTTGGGTAAGTCTTTTTTAATATAAAAAGACATATATACCATATAAGGAGTATTTATGAAACCATATTCTCAACCTATCAACGAGGTTTTTGATGAGGTCAAATCCTGCGAAAACGGACTAGCCGCCCAAGAGGCAGAGTCAAGACTACAATCGCAAGGCAAAAACAAACTTGCCGAAGGCAAAAAAGAGCCTATGATATTGCGTTTCTTAAAGCAATTCATAGAGCCGATGACGCTCATTCTCATAGTTGCGGCAATCATATCCGCGGTTATGTCGGGGCTTAACAAAGAGTTCCCCACCGACGTGATAATCATTATGGCAGTCGTCATAATCAACGCGGTTTTGGGCGTACTTCAAGAGAGCAAGGCGGAAAAGGCAATCGATGCACTGCAAAAAATTGCCGCCGCCACTTCAAAAGTCATACGTGACGGGCGCATAGTCGTCGTAAAGAGCGAAGATTTGGTCGTCGGCGACGTAATCGTACTCGAGGCAGGCGACGCAGTACCTGCCGACGCGCGCATTATCGAGTGTGCAAGCATGAAAGTGGAAGAGGCAGCCCTCACAGGCGAAAGCGTACCCGTAATCAAAACGGTTGACGCAATCGACAACGGCGGCGCGGACGTCCCCCTCGGCGACAGAAAAAACATGGTGTTTATGGGTAGCACCGTCGTATATGGCAGAGGCAAAGCCGTTATAGTCGGCACTGGCATGAGTACGGAAATGGGCAAGATCGCCGACGCTTTGCAGACCGCAAAAGAAGGCAAAACTCCCCTTCAACAAAAACTTTCGCAACTTTCCAAAGTGCTTACTTATATGGTTATCGGCATATGCGTGGTGATATTTGCAATCAGCCTCATTCGCGCGGCGGTTGACAAAACGCTTATGAACGACACAGCAAACACCATTCTCAACACGTTTATGATTGCGGTATCCCTTGCCGTTGCGGCAATTCCCGAAGGTCTTGCGACGGTGGTTACAATAGTTTTGTCTATCGGCGTAACCAATATGTCCAAGCGCAACGCTATTATCCGCAAACTCACCGCGGTCGAAACACTCGGCTGCACGCAAATAATCTGCTCGGATAAAACAGGCACCCTCACCCAAAACAAAATGACCGTCGTGGAGCATTACGGCGACGACGAAAAATTGCTCGCAAACGCAATGTCGCTCTGCTCGGATGCGGAGTACGACGTGGAAAAAGGCGAGGCAACGGGCGAGCCTACCGAGTGCGCGCTCGTCAATTACGCAGCAAAACTCGACCTCGACAAAAACGAGCAAAAGACGCTTTATCCTCGCATCGGAGAAATTCCTTTCGATTCAATGCGCAAGATGATGACCACGGTGCATCGCGACCAAAACGGCGCAATCGTGCAATACACCAAAGGCGCGCCCGACGAGATTATCAAACGCTGCTCTCACGTCTATGAAAACGGCAACGTCGTAGAAATGACAGAGCAAAAACGCGACGAAATACTTGCTCAAAACAAGGCGATGGCAGACAAAGCGCTCCGTGTGCTTGCCGTGGCGCAAAAGGCGTTGGATAAAGAACCCGACGATTATACGTCCGAAAGCATGGAAAAAGATATGTGCTTCGTGGGGCTTGTGGGCATGATAGACCCCGTCCGTCCCGAAGTACTCCCTGCAATCGAGGAATGCCGCAAGGCAGGTATTCGCCCCATTATGATTACTGGCGACCACAAAGACACGGCTGTCGCAATTGCAATGCAACTGGGTATAATCACGGATGCGTCGCAAGCGATCACGGGTGCGGAACTTGATAAAATCAGCGACGAGGACTTTGCAAACGACGTAGAAAAATATTCCGTATATGCGCGCGTACAACCCGAGCATAAGACGAGAATCGTCAACGCGCTCAGAGCAAAAGGCTACATCACCGCAATGACGGGTGACGGCGTAAACGACGCACCGTCAATCAAGAACGCAGACATAGGCGTAGGCATGGGCATCACAGGCACGGACGTCACAAAGAACGTTGCGGATATGATACTTGCCGACGACAACTTTGCAACGATAGTTGCGGCGGCAGGCGAAGGCAGACGCATTTACGACAACATCCGCAAATCCATTCAATTCTTGCTTGCGTCCAACCTCTCGGAAGTGCTGTCCATATTTATGGCAACGCTGCTCGGCTTTACGATATTCAAGCCTGCGCACCTTCTTTGGATAAACCTTATAACAGACTGTTTCCCTGCCCTCTCGCTAGGCATGGAGGCTCCCGAAAAGGACATCATGAGCCGTCCTCCCAGAAACTCCAAAGACGGCATCTTTGCAAACGGTATGGGCATCACAATCGCATATCAAGGCATATTCCTCACCGCAATCACGCTTGCGTCCTTCTATCTCGGGCGTGACGTCATAGCACAAATGCCCCAACACGCAAACGCGGCATACACACCTGCGGACGTAGGCTCGTCAATGGCGTTCCTTACGCTCTCTATGGCGGAAATCTTCCACGCATTCAATATGCGCTCGCTCCACGGCTCAATATTCGCCATAAAGAAACAAAACTGGTGGCTTTGGGGCGCAGGCGCGATATCGCTTGCTCTCACCACGATAGTCGTGGAGGTCCCCTTCCTTGCTAACGCTTTCGAACTTGCAAAACTCGACGCAATGGAATATGGCATCGCTCTCGCGCTTGCGGTTACGGTCATTCCGCTTGTGGAACTCGTAAAAGTCATTTCTCGTGCGGTGAGAAAGAAAAAAGGCATACGCCTTGCCGCATAATCGCATTAAATCAAAAACGCAATCCGCTGCCCAATCGTACGGGCGGCGGATTTTTTATGCTCGCTTTTAGTTTTTGCAATTTACAAAACCAAAGCGGCACATTTTATGCTCTGCCGATACAAAAAACAGTTTTCAATTTCGCAAAACGGGTATATTATATTCATAATAAAACAAGTTATCTATTCAAAAAGGAGCGGATCATGGATAAATATGCAATCATAAACGCAAATATTATCACGGGAAAGCTCGATGAGGACGTCGTCAAAGGCAAGTCCATAATAGTGGAAAACGGCAAAATCGCCGACATCACCGACGACAAGTCCAAACTCGCAGGACTCAAAACCGTGGATTTGCAAGGCAAATATCTCTTGCCGGGACTTATCAATATGCACGTACACCTTCCCGGTAGCGGCATGCCTCGCGACACCAAAAAGCAAAACAAAGAAACCGTCCACAAACTTATGAGCCACAAGCTCACCAAGTATATCGTCTATAAACTTTGCGCCGCTTACGCAAAAACCGAACTTATGTCGGGCGTAACCACCATTCGTACGGTGGGCGGTCTTGACGACATCGATTCCACAATCAGAGACAACGGCGCGGCAGGCAAAATCAAAGTCCCTCGCATTCTCGCGTCCAACATGGCGGTATCCGTCAAAGACGGTCACATGGCAGGACTTCTCGCCTACGAGGCAAAAGATCCCGAGGACGGCGTAAGAATCGTTGACGAAATCGCAAAGACCAAACCCGACCTTATCAAACTCATGATAACGGGCGGCATTCTCGACGCAAAAGTAAAAGGCGAACCGGGCGTTCTCCGAATGTCCCCCGACATCGTCAAAGCGTGCTGCGACGAGGCGCACAAACTCGGATTCAAGGTTGCGGCGCACGTTGAAAGTCCGCAAGGCGTAACCATTGCTCTCGAAGGCGGCGTGGATACGATTGAACACGGCGGAAGAGTCACGGATCACGAAATCGAACTTTTCAAAAAGAACGGCTCCGCGCATATCCTCACCATATCACCCGTCATTCCGCTCTGTTTCTTCCCTCCCGAAAAATCAGGCGGAACGGAACTTCACCGCATCAACAGCGAAGTGGTGTTTGAAGGCATGTTGCAATGCGCAAAGACCTGCCTTGACAACGGCATTCCCGTAGGTCTCGGCACGGACACGGCTTGCCCGTACGTAACGCATTACGATATGTGGCGTGAACTTATGTATTTCCACAAATACCTCGGCGCAAGCAACTCTATGGCAATCCACACCGCAACTATGGTCAATGCCCAAATCGCGCAAATCGACGATATCACGGGCAGCGTGGAAAAAGGCAAATCCGCAGACTTTATGGTTGTTGACGGCAATCCGCTTGAAAACCTTGAAAACTTGCGCAATCCCAAGATGGTCGTTCTCCGCGGCAAAATCGTCAAAAATCCCAAAGTCAAAAAATACGCTTACGTCGAAGAAGAACTCGACAAGCATATGTATTGATAAATCAATATATCATAAAGACTTAAATTATCACGCAAAAAGCGTCCTCAACGGGAACGCTTTTTCAATACTTTTCATTGTACTGTAAATGTGTTTTATCTCTTTTTCTTTTTATAAATCCTCGCCAATCTAAACACGATACTGCCGTTTACCCTATCGTTGCAAGGATAAAATTTGACATAAAACACGTGCCTGTTGCGCTTGTATTTGGCGAGTATCTCGTTTGCGAGTTGAATATTGCGGTCAATAAGTGTTGTTGACAGATCTCCGCCTTCGTGTCCCCAGAATATTCTGTATTCGTCTGCCAATTCTCTGATTCTTTTTGCGCTTTCAATCCACTCTTCCACCGCCGAGGCGTGCGGCAAGAACAGCCAAAGCGACGGACTCATATTGTCGCCCACAAATGCGATTTTCGTATTGTCGTCGATAAGCAAAATACTCCCGAGAGTATGCCCCGTGGAATGAATGACTTTTACGTCCCTTCCGCCCAGCGAAAAGACATGTCCGTCCTCTATTCCGATAACGTGCGGACGTTTTTTGTATATAACAAGATCTTTCGGCTTTATAGACTTATCAACGACGCCCTTGCTTGCAATCAAAAACAATTTGCGCAGCGTTTTACTCGTTTGGAAACGATAATTGCGCCCTGTATCGAGCGTATGCAAATATATCTCGTCAAAAGCTCCGTCTCCGCCGACGTGATCGACGTGTCCGTGCGTGCCTACTACTATAATAGGTTTATCCGTAATGTGTTCCACGCAACCTTTAATATCGCCGATTCCGAGTCCGCAATCGATGAGCAACGCCTTTTCCTCACCCACGAGCAAATAACAATTGGCAATACCGAAGTCGCTTATTCTATATGTATCTTTTGCAATCTCTTGCACGGGATAGTCCGTGCGCATACCCTTGTTTTTCATAATATTCTCCTATATACAAATATATCGTGAAACACACGATTTTTCAATACTCAAAACAAAATATCCTCATTTTTATATATCAATCGGCATACCTTTATACGAGGTGAAGATATGGACAACAAAAAAGAAATCGTGGTGCTTACGGGCGGCGGACACAAAGGCATTGTCAAAATTCAAAGCGTAGTCGGCAAGACGGATTATATCAAAGGCAACTGCAATCTGGACTTCCGTCCGAGCAACGCAACGCTGTATATCGTGGGTGAGCAAATCGCAAAAATCAAACTTAACGACACCAATACGGCGTTTGAAGTGCCGTTTTGTGCAAAAGACGAGTACGGGTGCGTGGTCAGGTCAAGTTCCCTTACGATGTTCGGCGGCAATATATCCAAGAGCAAAGCACTTGCCCAAATCGACGAGAGCAACAAGCGCGCCACTCTCAAAGAAAGCGTTGACAAAGCAAAAGAGCGCACCGTAGGGACGTCCAAAAAAGACGAGCCTACCCTTGACGACGTGCTTGTTATAAGCGAGTGGACGAAGTACGACGGCAACAATTTTTATTACGCAGTCAAACCGCAGATTGATGAGATGTTCGTGTGCTATCCACGTGAGGACGCACTTTGCGACGCCGTCCCAAATTCCAAATGGGTACGTGTTGACGTAAAAGACGGCTACTACGTCGTGGGCGTACTTTTCAACGAGGACGATCCGTCCTTTATATGCTACGGCGTACCGTCCCCCACAAAGACCGAACCGCCCAAAGAACTCCAAAACGCTTGCGTTTGGCTACCCGTGGGAGATGGCGGTTACTGGATAATCTATCAATCCGCGCGCAACGGCGAAATAGTAAAATAGCAAAAAATCAACAAACAACTCTCAAAAACGCAAAAGCATGAAAAATACCGAAATGTAAACCGATAATCAAAAGCGATGTACTAATCGTTGCTTGAAAACGGCATAAAAAGTGCGAAAAAACATCAAAAAAACGCCGTTTTTTCAACAAAAATTATGTCACTTTTGGACGAGAAAAGCGGACGAAACCAAAGTTTCGTCCGCTTTTCGTAGTTTCATTATTTACGATTTTTCAATACGTATATTAGTTGTCTTTAGCAATCGCAGTTTTTAATATTACAGCGTTGCGTTCCATACGATAGTTGCCGTGCCTCTGCTCGTATTCTTCCAAGTATCTTCCCAACCCGACGGAGCGCTTGCAAGTGCGCACTTAATCGTCAAAGGTTCTTCCTCGTCTCCGCAATACATAAAGGGTGCGCCCTTTATTGTCTTTAAGGTTGAGGGCAGATACACGGTTTGCAGTGCCGAGCAGTTGAAGAATGCCCAAGTCGCCAATTTCTCAACGCCTTTCATCGTTACTTCCGTGAGCGACGTACATTGCCCAAACGAATAATACCCTACCGATTTGATATTGGCAGGAAGTACGACGGACGTAATGTCGCTCCTCTTGTAAAACGCATAAGGCGCAATATCGGTATAACCTGCAAGGTCGCTTTCGCCGATTTGCGTTTTGCTGCCGTAATATCTCAACGCAACGACTTTTCCTTGATACTTATACACCAACATATCTTTGTCGTCTTTCTCAAACGTACCCGAAAAAGCGGTCGATTCGCTCGTTCTGTACTCGCCTGCAAAATCGTCGGGGAGCGTGATTTCGCATGCGCTCAAATTGGTGACTTGGCAAAGCGCGTATTGGAATCTCAAACTGAGCGTTGCGCTCGTTATACTTGCAGGCAAACTGATGCTTACGAGTCCTTGTGCCGTGGGCGTTGCGATTGTCGTACCCGAAGTAATATACAGATGCCTGATTGTCGAAGCCTCGTTTTGATATTGATACGCGTACAATTTGTTCGCCCATTTTGCAGGACAATAGACTGTTTCGAGCGTTTTTACGTTCGTCCAATACGTGCAAGTCGTTACGCTGTCGGGTATTTTGATACTCGTAATCTTCGTATTATCGAATGCGCCGCCATTGATTTCGGTAAGACCTTCGTTGAGGACTACGTTTTCAAGTCCGCTGTTTATGAAAGCGTTTTTGCCGATTGTCTTGAGCGACGACGGCATTGTGAGCGACGTGATTTTTTCGCAGCCTTCAAAAGCGTTTTGATTGATTGTCGTAAGCGTACTCGGAAGGTTTATAGTCGTCAAATTCTTGCAGCCCTTAAACGCTCTCGTCGTAATGTCGGTAAGACCTTCGGGCAAAACCACGGTTTGGAGATTTTCACATCCCGAAAGGCTGCCCATAGACGACGTGCCGCCGTTTATCACCAACGTTTTGAGCGATGCAAGCGACATAGAACTTGCAAGTACGTTTGAAGGTGCGGTAAGTCTTTCAAGTGTGCTACATCTATTTACGACGCTATACTTGTTTCCGCAACCTTCTGCGCTTTTGGGAATATACAATTCCGTCATATTTGAGCAACCGCCGAATGCGTATGCGCCGACGCTCGTAACACCCTCGGGAAGAATGACTTTTTCCATTTTTGCGTAATAGAACGCATAATCCTCTATTTCCGTCAATCCTTTGGGAAACTCGATATTTGCATAATGATAACCAGCAAAGGCAAACAAGCAAATCTTTTTCACGCCTTGCGGAATGGAATAACCGTCGTTGTTTTCGTCATACGACTTTGCAAACGGATAAACCGCCAACGCAGTTTTGTCCTTATTGAAAAGCACGCCGTCCTGCGCCGAAAAATACGGATTTTCCGCAACGACTTCTATGCTTTTGAGGTTGCTTGCCCAATAAAATGCTGTTTTGTTGATTTCTTTGACGCCTGCTGTGAAAACCACGCACTCGACGATAGATTCCGAAAACAAATCCTCTCCGAGAACGTTGGTCTCGTCGGGCAAAATGATGTCCGTTTCCTCGCCGATGTACTTTGTAAGCGTAACAACACCGTCCGCCTCTGTGTATTCGAAATCTTTGAGCGTCGTTTTCTTATGCTCGACTATTTGCATCCATTTGGCATACAAAGTCACGTCTTTTTTCACTTCATACGGGAAAGCAATCTTATTTCCGTCAAAGAGTGCATTGTCAAACCAACCGTCAAAAACGAAACCGTCTTTTGTCGTGACAGGCTCGCTGTCGATTTTGCTCGTTTTCATCTGATTCACCGCACTTCCGCCGTTCGTCTCGAACACGACGGTAAATTCCGTCGGAGTGGGATCCGGATCGGGCGTGGGATCCGGTGTCGGATCCGGCGTAGGCGTCGGATCGGGCGTTTCACCGCCCGGGGTTTGACCGCCCGTGTTGTTGCACGCAATCAACGCACATGCAACCACAAGCAGAGTTATGAGTGTGGCGATCATAACTAAAATCTTTTTGTTTCTCATAGGTACCTCCTCTATTTAACCGAGCAAAGCTCGTGTTATACAAAAAAAGTGCGCCGCAAGCGACGCACTACAACTCGCCGCATTGTTGCCACACAATTTTCTAATATGCCCAAAAGAGATACCGGCGACGAAATTGTCAATTATGTATCTTTTGAGCATAGTTTTATTCTATTGTGTGGCACATCAAGTCTAACATAAACCGAGTGCAATCGCAATAGATTGTCCGTTTTATTTTGTCCCAAAACTCCGAAAAATATAAAATAAGCGGATGAGAAACTTATCTCATCCGCCAAAAATCGTCGTTTCTATTCGTTTTTTTCGATTATCAGATAAAGAGCAACGAAAGCGCAATCAAGAATTGCGCAAGATAGTACGTCACGTGATTGACTACTATCATAAGGCGAGATTCGGGATTGAGTGCGCCCTGTTTTTCATAGTCGGCAGGTTTGCTGAAATAGGTCATTGAAAGCACCATATCCGACACGACGAAGAGTATAGAGCCTACGAGCAACACGATTGAGGACGTCGAGGCGTTTGCAGGCTTAACGTACATTGCGGACATCACAACGAACCAGCAGAGCAAGAATGCGTAGATGATGCTCGGCACGAGGAATTTTCCAAACTGCATTTTGAGTGCGAATATGCACACGACGAACATAACCGCAACCACACCGATTGACACGAGCGCAGACCAAAGCACGTTCATTTCAGTGCCGGGGAAACGGATTGCCATAGACGTGATATAAAGCACGTGTCCAATGCCGAAAGCGAGCATACCGAAGTACATCATGCTGTCTTTATCCTTCCCTGCGTTTGCGTATTCGCCTTCCAAACCTTTGAAGTAAATCTTGAAGTCAAGCGTGATGTCGCCAACCATACCAAGCACGAGTCCCATCAACACGAGCGCGCACGGCAAAGCGATTTTGCTAAGGTCGTTTGCAACGCCGTTTTCCACCGTGGCGGCAAGTCCCGTAGCGATGAAAAAGAGCGAAGTCACGGTCTTGAGAATTATAGCGAGCATAGAAGATTTTTTATCTCTTGCAACCAAAAACAGCACGAGCATCACGATGCCCACTGCAAGCAAAAAGTAAGGTAACATAATTTTCCCTCCTATTCGGATTATTTACAAGAATATTATAATCCTCAATCACAAAATATTCAATATGCGATCAAGAAAAAAGCAAGGCAAATTGCCTTGCTTTTTTATCAGAGTTGTCTGTCTCTTTCAATGTTGTCATAGTGCTTTTTCAATTTATTGTAAAACCAATAAATAAACTTCATGTCGAGGTTAAACCAATAAATCGTAAAAGTCACAAGGAAGAACAGCAGGAATGCTCCTGCGATGCTACCGAGCACTATACCTGCGATTGCGCCTCCGCCGAGTGCGGACAATGCCGTTGATATCATATTTGCCTCCTTACGC
>DBJV01000039.1 GCA_002297185.1 Christensenella sp. UBA767 | reverse complement strand
TTACGAATCAGCTGCTCTACCTGCTGAGCCACACTAGCATTCCTCATTGCTTTACGAATTATATCAAACTTATTTGAAAAATGCAATCTATTTTCCACACTTTGAAAATTTATTTTTGTATTGACTTTCGCAGTCGGGCAGTTTATACTTTGCCGTATGAAAAAAGTAAGAATTACGGCAGTTCGAAAAACGGAATATAAAGACCTTACGGATTTGTACGAGAATCCTATCGAAAACGCTTGCAGCATCGGTGTCGGAGAAGTGTTCGTGTCCGAGGACGGAAAATGTCCGCAAGGTTTGTGCGAGAGCGCGTGGGAGAGTATTCGTCCGTTCGCTGAAGAACTTGCGCAAGGCGGAGGTGATTTTTACGACGGGTGGATGAAGAATAGACATTCCGCAATGATTTCCTGCAACGACGGGTTTCGTCCTGTAAGTTTTTATATAGAAACGATAGAGGAGTGAAAGATTTTTTGCTTTAGTCATAGGAATTATCAAAAATGACTAATTCATTATCATTTGAATATCGTTTCATTGTTTAAAATCGTTTCATTATCTGATATCAGTTCATTGTCTGTTGTAATTTCGATGGTGATGCGAGGATAAATTATCCGCAAAATTATAATTTTAATTATCCAAAATATAAAGGGTGCGAGGCGCGCTCTTTTTTTATAATATTTAACTTATTTTATTGGAATAATATAACCATAATAGCGCAAAAGAAATACGCTCAAGCAAAAAATAAAAAAATCGCAAAAATTTTTAAAAAAATGTGATAAAACTATTGACATTTAGCAAAAGCGGACATATACTGTTAGCAATCAAAGCGAAAGACTGCTAAAAGAATCAATCGCAAGAACGTCAGGCTGATTATGAAAAAAGAATTGACTGAAAGGAAAAAGAAAATACTACACGCATTGGTTGACCTGTATATCACGACGGGGCAGCCTGTGTCGAGTTCGGACATTCAAAGCAAGTATTTGCCTGAAGTGAGTTCGGCGACGGTGCGTGCGGAATTGAGCGCGCTCGAGGCACTCGGATATATCGAGCAGCCGCACACGTCGGCAGGGCGTATTCCTCTCAAGGAGGCATACAAGCTGTACGTGGAGGGCATAAGCGCGGTGCATGAATCCAATAAGCTCACCGATGCGGAAACGACTTTCATTAGAGAGAAGTTTATGCACAAACTCGGTCAAATCCATGACTTGTCCGTGCAAGCGGCAAAGGTCATCAGCGACGTCACAAACTATACGTCGTTCATAGTCGAAAAGAACGTGAGCGACGTCCAAATCGAAGAAATCAAGCTCGTGCCTCTCAAAAAGGGTAAAGCGGTGGTGCTTATCGTGACGGATAACGGAATGATTGCGGATAAGGCAATCGACCTTAAACCCGACGTCAAGCCCGAATACGTCGAGACGGCAACGAAAGTGCTTAACAAAGTGTTCCAGGGCAAGAACATCAAGGAAATCGAGAAGTTCGATATAGCGCAAATCGACGACGAGCTTAAAGGATTCCAAGATATTCTCGACGACGTACTCGACATATTGAGAATATACGTGAGCGAGCATAGCGACAGCAACGTATTTGTGGAAGGCGCGCTCAAGATGCTCGATTATCCCGAATATAACAACGTCGAGGACGCAAAGAAATTCCTCTCCGTCATATCCGATAAGGAAAGCATCAGCGAGATACTTACGACGGACGAGGGTAGCATTGAGTTCTCGGTGCGTATCGGCAAAGAGGACAGCGGCGTTGATAAATGCGCAATCATCACGGCGTCGTACAAGGTTGGCGACGAGGTGGTCGGACAGGCAGGCGTCATAGGACCCGAGCGTATGGACTACAAGAAGGTCATCGGCGTGCTGAATTGTATGAAGGATACGATTGCGGGATTTGCCGACAAGGACGATGAGGATTGATATGAAAGACAAGAAAGACAAAAACGTCAGACAAGACGAGAAAATAGAAGAGCAAAATCAAGAGCAAGCGTGCGAGTGTGAGCAAGAGGCGCAAGACGTACAAATCGATCGTGAAGGAATGAGCGACGAAGAGTATATCGAGGCACTCGAGCAAAAACTCGGACAGGCAATCGCGGAGGCGAACACATGCAAAGGTTTGACTCAGAGATTGCAAGCGGACTTTGATAACTACCGCAAGCGCAACAACGCAATAGCGGAGGATATGAAACTCTTGGGACAATCCATAGTGATTGAGAAGATGTTGACGGTCCTTGACAATTGCGACCTTGCGAGGAAGTACATTCAAGACGAGGCGGCACTCACGGGATTCAATATGATGGAAAGCCAAATACTTTCCGCACTTAAAGGATTCGGACTCGAGGAAGTGCAGACGTACGAGAAGGACTTTGACGCAAAGTATATGACGGCGGTGGAGAGAGTCAAAGACGAGCAAAAGCAGGGCAAAGTGGTAGAAGTGTTGGCAAAGGGATATTTGCTGAACGGAAAACTTTTGAGACCTGCAAGCGTAAAGGTCGGATATTGGGAATAATAAAAGACCTTATAGACAACAAACAATAAAAAGCAAATAAAAGTGAACGATCGCAGTAATGCGAGAGAATAAATTAAAAAATAAAGTTTTCTTCCCGAAAGGGAAAAGGAGTATATTATGGGAAAGATTATCGGTATTGACCTCGGTACAACAAACTCTTGTGTAGCAGTTATGGAAGGCGGCGAGGCTGTCGTCATCCCGAATGCCGAAGGTATGAGAACGACTCCGTCAGTCGTTGCGTTTACAAAAGACGGTGAAAGACTTGTGGGTGAAATCGCAAAGCGTCAAGCTGTTGCAAACCCCGAGCATACGGTAAGCTCTATTAAGAGAGAGATGGGCTCCGATTA
>DBJV01000004.1:31933-32069 GCA_002297185.1 Christensenella sp. UBA767 | reverse complement strand
CACAGCGACGATTTTTGCTCAATGCTCGAATTGCGAGTTATAAAGATTCGCGTAGAAACCGCCTTCGGAGAGGAGTTCGTCGTGGGTGCCTTTTTCGATGACGTTGCCTTTGTTCATGACAAGAATCAGGTCGGCA
>DBJV01000004.1:31714-31863 GCA_002297185.1 Christensenella sp. UBA767 | reverse complement strand
AGGCGGTGGGCGACGATGAAGGACGTTTTGTTCTTCATAAGCACTTCGAAGGCTTGTTGGATTTTGATTTCCGTACGAGTGTCGATTGAGGACGTTGCCTCGTCCAAAATGAGCATCGGGGGATGGGTGAGCATGACGCGCGCGATGCA
>DBJV01000004.1:31385-31628 GCA_002297185.1 Christensenella sp. UBA767 | reverse complement strand
AATCTCAATGATGTAGTCGGCGGCTTGAATGATTTCCTCGTCAGTTGCGTCGGGATTGCCGTAGGCAATGTTTTCGCGCACGGTGCCTTTTTTGAGCCAAGTATCTTGCAAGACCATGCCGTAATTGAGGCGGAGGGATTTTCTCGTAACCTCGGTTATATCCTTGCCTTCCACGCAGATTTTGCCGCTGTCGGCATCGTAAAAGCGCATGAGAAGGTTGATAAGCGTCGTTTTGCCGCAGCC
>DBJV01000004.1:20354-31346 GCA_002297185.1 Christensenella sp. UBA767 | reverse complement strand
GCAGCCCGTAGGTCCGACGATTGCGATGCGTTGACCGCTCTTGACGTTGAGTGAAAAGCCTTGGATGAGCGGAACTTCTTTGACGTAAGAGAAATATACGTCCTCGATTGAGATGTTGCCCTTGACGTCGGTGAGATCTTCAAAGCCTGCGTCCGAGGATTGATTGGGGGCGGCGAGAAGGTCGAAAACTCTGTTTGCCGCTGCGGTTGCGGTTTGAAGTTCGGTTACGACGCCCGTTATTTCGTTGAAAGGCTTGGTGTATTGGTTGGCGTATGAAAGCACGCAGGAGAGCGCGCCTACGCTGAATGCGCTCATGCCGAGTACCGCATTGCCGTTTATGACGAGATACGCGCCCAAAACGCATACCGCGACATATACCACGCTGTTGACGAATCTCGTGCAGGGGTTGACCAAAGAGGAGTAGAAAGCGGCGTTCTGACCGCATATTTTTAAGTCGTCGTTGATTACGCCGAATCTGCCTTCCGCACGTTTTTCATAGCCGAAAAGTTTGACTACGCGTTGGTTGGAAAGCATCTCGGTGACAAGTCCCGTCATTTCGCCGCGCTTTTTGGCTTGGAGTGCGAACATATTGTGGCAGCCGCGTGCGATGAAGTAGGCGACGAAGAGAGACAGAGGAGTGAGCAGCACGACGATGAGCGCAATGAGCCAGTTGTACCAAATCATAAACGCAAGCGTGCCGACTATCGTTACGATGCCGCTGAATAGTTGCGAAAAGCCTTGAATGAGACCGTCGGAAATTTGGTCGATATCGTTGCCCACGCGTGACATCAAATCGCCGTGAGAGTTGCTGTCGATGTAGGAGAGCGGAACGTCGTTGAGTTTGGCGTACGCTTTGCGGCGAAGGTCGCGAATGGTGCGGAATGAGGCAAAGTTGATGCACAAATTGCTGAGGTATTGGAACAAGAACGCCGCAGCGATAAGTCCGCCGAGTATGCCTGCGTTTTTGAGGATAATACCGAAATCGACGTTGTCTTTGCCGATGATATAGTCAACGGTGTTGCCGATAATGACGGGCGCGAGCAAGGTTGCGGCAATCTGAATCACCGAGAAGATGAGCGCACCGATGATATAGGGAAGATAGGGACGCGCGAATTTGAGCAATTTCTTGATTGCGCCCGTTTCCATTTTTCTTGTTTGAGTTTTTGCGGAGGTTTTTTTCATTTGATTTCGTCCTCCTTGTTTTGAGATAGGCAAATTTCGCGATAGACGGGGCAGTCGTTTATCAATTGCTCGTGCGTGCCGAGTCCTACGACTTTGCCGTCGTCAAGCACGATTATTACGTCGCAATATTTGAGGCTGGTCGCTCTTTGCGATACGGTGACGGTGGTGAGACCTCTTTCATCACGCAATTCGCCGAGCGCTTTGCGAATTCTTGCATCCGTTGCGAAGTCGAGCGCACTCGAGCTGTCGTCAAGCACCAAAATTTCAGGGGAAGATACGAGCGCACGTGCAATCGTGAGGCGTTGTCTTTGTCCGCCTGACAAATTCTTGCCGCCTTGCGCGATATACTCGTCAAGTCCGTCTTTTTTGGCATAAACGAATTCAGCCGATTGCGAGATTTGAAGTGCCTTGTCGATTTCCTCGTCCGTGGCGTCCGCTTTGCCCCATTGCAAGTTTTCACGCACGGTGCCTTCAAAAAGGACTGCCTTTTGCGGAGCTACGCCGAAGAGGGAATAGAGTTGGGCGTTGGTGTAGTTTTTGACGCTTTCGCCAAACACTTTTACTTCGCCCTCGGTTGCGTCGTAAAGTCTTGTCATAAGGCTGACGAGCGTAGTTTTGCCGCTGCCCGTGCCGCCGAGAATACCGACGCTCTGACCTCTTTCAATTGTGACGTTGACGTTTTCAAGAGAGGGAGAGGGACTGGAGGCGTAAGTGAAAGTTACGTCTTTAAGTTCGATTGCAGGAGCGTTCATATCGGGAGTCGCGCCTTCGCCCTCTTGCATGGAGGACGTTACGGCAAACACTTCATTGATTCTCGCCGCAGACGCAGAGGCTTTTGTAAAGGTTACGAGCAAGTTTGCAAAGACGATGAGCGCGTTGAGAATTTGAGTCATGTAGTTGACGAGCGCAATGATTTCGCCTTGCGAAAGATTGCCGTAATAGACGGTTTTTCCGCCGAAATAGAGAATTGCGATGATTGCGAGGTTAAGCACGGCGTAGGTGAGAGGATTGAGAAGTGCAGAGAGCGCACCCACCTTTATTGAGGCGGACGAAAGCTTTTCGGACGCTTTGTCGAAGTTGGCTTTCTCTCTTTCCTCGGCATCGAACGCACGGATAACTCTTGCGCCCGACAAATTCTCTTTGGTGAGGCGCGTTACGTCGTCGAGTTTGGCTTGAACGCCCTTATATTTGGGCATTGTCAAGGCGAGAATGAGCGCCAAAAGACCTGCGATTACCAAAGAGGCGACGACGAAGATAAGCGAGAGTTTGAGGTCGATTATCATTGCCATGACGATTGCGCCGACTGCGATAAACGGCGCACGCAAAACGAGGCGGATGAACATAAGCACCGCTTGTTGCGTTTGGTTGATGTCGCTGGTCATTCTCGTAATGAGAGATGTGGTGGAGAACTTGTCAAGTTCGGCATAAGTGAACGTGTTGATGTGCGCATACAGGTCGCGACGAAGGTTGGTGCCGAAACCCAATGAGGCTCTGGACGCAAAGAATTGCGCCGTAAGAGCAAAACCGAGACCGAATACGCCGAGTGCAAGAATAATCAAGCCGCCGTAAATCAAGCCCGAATAATCGCCGTTTTGTCCGCGAGGAATTGCGGTGTCGATTATCCACGCTACGATGACAGGCACGATAAGCTCGAAAACGGCCTCTACGAGTTTGAAGAAGGGGCCTATTATCGTCTTTGCCCAATAGCCTTTGAGATATTTGAGTAATTTTGTCATTTTTATCCCACTATATAGTATTTTCAAAAAGATATTTTATCATATCGGCGCGCGTTAGTAAACATTTTGAAAGGTCGTTTTTGGAAAGTTGAGAAACAGGCGCGGAATATGGCAAAAAATGCCGAGGCGGCTATACAAATATCCGCACACTATTGACTTTTTGTTTTTAGATATCTATAATACTTGTATTAAATATAGAAACGGAGAAGAATATGGGTTGCATTTGGCACGATATCGATGAAAGTAGAATAACGACAACCGATTTTTTGGCAGTTATAGAAATATCCAAGGGAAGTAAAAATAAATACGAACTCGACAAGGCGTCGGGCGCACTAATTTTGGACAGAGTGCTTTACACATCTACGCACTATCCTGCAAATTACGGGTTTATTCCGCGTACGTACAGCGAGGACAACGATCCGCTTGACGTGCTTGTGCTTTGCTCGGAGCCTATCGTTCCTATGGCTATGGTGAGATGCTATCCCATCGGCGTAATGATGATGCAAGACGGCGGCGAGATGGACTACAAGATTATCGCAATACCTTTCAAAGATCCTACGTGGAATATATACAAGGAAATCGAGGATTTGCCCTCGCACATTATGGAAGAAATGTCGCACTTCTTTAGAGTTTATAAACAACTCGAAGGCAAGCAAACGACGGTATTCCAAGTGAAGAACAGAGAATTTGCCGAACTTATTATCAAGGATAATATGGAGGCATACAAGAAGAAATTTAACATCAAGTAAGCCAATTCGTGGCGTACTTATAAACGGTATGTGCTTATTCGGAGCTGGAGGCGCAAGGCGCCGACCGCATCGAGCGCCAAGCTTGACGAAAAAGTACAAGCGACTGCGCCGTGTTGTTGCGTAGCTGGCGCACAAAGCGCAGTGGCATAATAAGGGAAATGTCCCTATCTATGCGCGTGCCGTAAGGAGCGTAGCGACGGAATAGCGATTGTTACGAAGTCAATCGCGTCGAGTTGTCCCCCGCTACGCGGTCGTCGTGGGTTCCCTCAAGCAAGGCGCAGAGGGGGAACGGCGATAGGGAAAACACCTTGAGGAAAGGGGAAAGTTGCATTTTAGTGTAACTATTAGCCCGAAGAACGCAAAAACATCGCAAACCAATTTTAGAGGAATATAACCAATGAAATACGATTGTATCGTAATAGGCGGCGGTATCGTCGGCACGGCAGTTCTTGACAGGCTTGCAAGGCGCAACCTCAAAGTTCTGCTTATCGAAAAGTGCGACGACGTCGCCTCTTTTTCTACAAGAGCAAACAGCGGAATCGTTCACGCAGGTTATGACTGCGAGCCGAATACCCTCAAAGCAAAATTCAACGTGCGCGGAAACGAGCTTATGTGGCAGGACGCAAAAGAACTCGACGTGCCGCATCACAGATGCGCATCTATCGTCGTTGCACGCCAAGACCAACTCGAAGGGCTTGAAATCCTCAAAGAGAAAGCGGAGGCAAACGGCGTTCCCGTAGAGATATGGAACAGAGAAAAGACGGTTGCGCTCGAGCCGAACGTTGCGGACGATATAGAGTTTTGTCTTTATGCGCCGACGGCAGGCATCGTATCACCTTATCAACTTTGCATTGCGTATGCGGACAGAGCGGTGCTTAACGGCGCGGAGGTTTTGCTCGAATGCGAAAGCCAAGCAATAGAGAGCGTAAACGGCGAATACGTGGTAAAGACCAACAAAGGCGACTTTACCGCAAAATACGTAGTCAATTGCGCAGGCGCACACGGAGAGGCGGTGAACGACCAAGCAGGTGCGGAACATTACGATACGACTTATAGAAGGGGCGATTATTTCGTACTCGACAATACGGAAAGAAAGAACGTGCATACCGTTATATTCCAACTTCCGAGCGCACTCGGCAAAGGCGTGCTTGTACCGCCTACCGCAGACGGAAACGTTATATACGGACCTACCGCTATAGACACGACGGATGACGACGATACGGCATCCTCGCTCGATTCGCTCGATACGCTGAGAAAGAGCGTGCCTATTTCATACAAGACTCCTGCTTTCAATAAATGCATAAGAGTATATTCGGGATTGCGTACGATTATAGGTCACGATTTTGTGATTGGCGAATCCAAGGTAAAGGACAACTTCTTTATGGCAATCGGCATTTGCTCGCCGGGACTTACGTCCGCTCCTGCTATTGCAGAATATATAGACGAACTTATTGCTAATAAGTCGGGAGCGACTATTAAGGAGAACTACGTAAGAGAGGTTGCAAAACACAACAGACTTACGGAACTTGACGAAAAGACGCTCAATACGCTTATTGAGAAAGACGCAGCATGGGGCAGAATAGTGTGCCGCTGCGAAAAGGTCACGGAGGCGGAGATAGTCGAGGCTATACACTCGCCCGTGCCTGCTACTACGGTGGACGCGGTAAAACGTCGCACGCGCGCAGGTATGGGAAGATGCCAAGGCGGTTTCTGCGGTCCGAGAGTTATGGAAATCATTGCAAGAGAACTTAATATGCCTCTCGACAAGGTCAGAAAGGGCGGCGGAGAGGATTCCAACATTGCGGTATGCAAAGTCAAGGAGGTGAGATAATGAACACACTCAAATTTGACGTTGTTATCATAGGCGGCGGTCCTGCAGGTATGGCGGCGGCACTCGCGGCAAGAAAGCAAGGCGCAAGCACTCTCATCCTTGAAAGAGACGTGAGATTGGGCGGCATTCTCAATCAATGCATTCACCAAGGTTTTGGACTTCATTACTTCGGCGAGGAGATGACAGGCCCCGAATACGCCAACCGCTTTAAGGAAATGGTTGAAAAAGAGGACATCACCGTTATGCTCGAGAGCATGGTTTTGTCCCTTGACGAAAACAAGGTCGTAAGCGTATTGTCACCGACGGCAGGTTTTTGCAAAATACAGGCAGGCGCAATCGTGCTTGCAATGGGTTGTAGGGAACGCACCGCAGGCGCAATCGCACTCCCGGGAACTCGTCCTGCAGGCGTTTATGCCGCAGGTATGGCGCAAAAGATTTGCAACCTTGACGGCTATCTCGTAGGCAAGGAAGTCGTGATTTTGGGTAGTGGCGATATCGGACTTATTATGGCACGCCGTATGACGACGGAAGGCGCAAAGGTCAAACTCGTGCTGGAACTTATGCCGTATTCGAGCGGACTTAAACGTAATATCGTTCAATGCCTTGACGACTATAATATTCCTATCAAATACAGCCACACGATTACGAGAATAGTGGGCAAGCCGCGCATGACGGGACTTTATTACGCACCTGTGGGAGCGGACAGAAAGCCTATACTCGAAGAGGAGCAATATATCGATTGCGATACGCTCTTGTTGTCCGTTGGTCTTATCCCCGAAAACGATTTGCTCAACGGTACGCATGTCGAGATGAGCAGAATTACCAATGGCGCAGTTGTGGATGAGTATAGAATGACGTCTTGCGAGGGTATCTTCTCTTGCGGTAACGTGTTGCACGTACACGACCTTGTGGATAACGTTTCGCACGAGGCGGAAATCGCAGGCGAATACGCCGCAAAATACGCGCTCAATCAAACGGAAAAAGCAGAGGAGCAATATAACGTTATCGCCAAAGACGGCGTGAGATACGCACTACCTCAAAAAGTCGGAAAGGGCGATGGGAAGGTGCAAATCTTCTTCAGAGTCGGCGACGTGTATAAGAATTGCAAACTCGTTGCGGAATGCGGCGGCAAGGTGTTGATCTCAAAGAAGTGCATGGTGCTTGCTCCCGGTGAAATGGGAAATATCGTGCTTGACAAATCTATGATAGATTCGGACGTTGTAGTGAGGTTGGAAAAATGAATACGATTTGCATAAATTGCCCGATGGGCTGTCCGCTTACGATAGAGGAAAAAGACGGTGTTGTGACCGTCACGGGAAACACTTGCAAGAGAGGCGAGTTGTACGGAAAGGAAGAATACACTCACCCCAGAAGAAACGTAACCACGCTCGTAAAACTTCAAAGTGGCGGCGTTGCGTCTTGCAAAACCACTACCACCGTTCCCAAAGAAATGATATTCGATGTAGTGAAATTTATCGGCACGCTTACGTGTTCGGATGACGTGAAAATCGGTGACGTCGTGGCAAAAGACGTACTCGGAACGGGTGCGGACGTAGTTATTACAGGCAGAAGATAAAATTAAGTCAAAAATCCAAATAAAACTTTTATATGTCGCAATCGAGTGCGTAAAACCTCGATTGCGATAAACATATACCAAAGAAAAGGGCAATGACTATCAAGGGGAAACGCATATTCAATTATAGACCGCTGGTGTTTTTCGCGGTGGCTTTGATATTCGGTATTCTTGTTGCAGAGGCGTTGTATTCGCAGTCCGTGTGGTGGTATCTCGCGCTTTTGATAGTTATTATCGGCGCAAATATCACGGTCGTTGCCGTCAAGAAATCACGTAAATTTTGTTATATTTCCATTGCAGTTCTCGTCGGCTTTATATCAATGACGGCAACCAATTTGCAATACAATTCCGTAAACATCAAGACGTATTCGGGTACGTTCACGGCGCAGGTGTCGAGTGAAATTTTGTATCAAAACGGCAAAGTGACTTTTTATATCGACAACGTTACCACAGATAGCGGCGAAATTAAATACACAGCATATGCAAGTTGCGGTATGGATGCCGAAGATATCGATTTCTCGCCGGGCGATTTTGTTACCATGACAGGCACGATAAGGTATCGTGAACATGAGAGGTTCGATACGTTTTATTCGTCGTATGTTTCGAGTGGCGTAAGATACAATGCGTCCGTATATTCGATAAGTAAATTGTCCGACGGAAAACTGAAATTTCCCGATAATTTGCAGGTGAGAATAAAGCGGATTTTGTATGAAAACACCGACGATTACACGGCGTCCATTTCGCAGGCGCTGGTGCTTGGCGACAAGTTCGGTATAGACGGAGATTTGTACGACAACATAAAGGCGAGCGGTCTTGCGCACGTGCTTGCGGTCAGCGGACTTCACATGTCAACTCTTGCCGCGGCGTTGTATTTCGTCCTCAAAAAGTTGAAAGTCAATCCCAAAATCAGTTTCGTAGTGGTGCTTGTGTTGACTTTTCTGTATTCCATGCTTTGCTCGTTTACGGCATCGTCATTGCGAGCGGTGGTTATGAGCGGCGTGAGTATGTTCGCATCCTTGTTTGGACGGAAGAAGGACGATTTGTCCTCGCTGTCGCTGGCTGCCATACTCATATTGATTTTCAGACCGTGCGCGATTGCGGATATCGGATTTTTGCTGTCGTTTGCATCCGTCGCAGGCATATTTATGTTTGCAAGACCTTTTGAGAGGACGGGAAATAAAATCGTTGAGAAAATCAGTCCAAAACGCCATATCGGCAAGAAATTTGCAAGCGTTTGCGCAATATCCTTCGCAACTAACCTTGCATCTTATCCGTTCGTGGCGTACTTCTTCGGCGAAGTCCCCGTGTTGTTCCTCTTGTCCAACTTCTTGATTTTGCCGTACATCATGGCGGTGTACGTGGCAATGCTCGTACTGACCACGCTTTCGGTAATCACGGGTTGGGGCGGATTTGTCTGGATACTCAAATATCTGCTGTTGCCATTCCGTCTTTACGTCGGAGCAATAGGCTCGCTCCGTTTTGCGACGGTGCATACCGTTATGGGACTTGTGGGACTTATAACCTCGGTGATTATGCTCATTATTGCGTCGAGATACGTGTTTCTCACCAAAGTGCAAAGGGGTAGAGCGTTGTCTTTGACTGCTACTTTCGGACTTGTCGTGAGTATGATTGTTGCCGCTTTCGTATGATAATAGCGCGCAAATGTGCATAAACTAACCATTGAACGAGCAAAAATCGCCTCATAAATCGCCGTTTTTCGCTATTTTTGTCGCTTAGATTGCGCTCGGTGTCGAAAAAAAACAAAAATGTATTGCACTTGACCTTTTTGTGTGTTAATATATTTTTGTTTATAATACTCTCATAAGGGGTGGAAGTATGATTGATAACCTTAAACTCGGCCCTATCGAAGGATTTAACGCGCTTATCGTGATTGTCGCTTTGGTAATCGCGCTTATTGCGCTTGTCGCCGTTCTCGTTACTTGCATTTTGAAAGCGATTAAGGAAAAGAACGACGCAAAGGAAGATAAGGCAGAAAACGAGTTTTATTCCGAATACGGCGTTACGGGCGAAGAATTGCGCCTCAACCAAAAACTTGCAAGATTGCGTAATCAAGTCAAAGACGCAATGCGCGGCAAGAAGGGTAAGGACGTCGAGCCTGTGGCGGAAGAACCTGTACAAGAGCCTGTTCAGGAAGAGCAAGCACCCGTGGAAGAGCAACCCGTCGAGCAAGTCGCTGCTGACGAAGTTGTCGAGCCTACGCCCGAAAAGGTTGAAGAACCCGTGGTCGAACCTGCTCCGGTCGTTGAGGAAGTCAAGGAAGAGCCTGTTAAAGAAGAACCTGTCAAGGAAGAACCGATTCCCGAACCGCAACCTGTCGTTGAGCCGGAACCTGTGAAAGAACCCGAACCCGTCAAAGAAGAACCCGTTAAGGAAGAGCCGACACCTGCTCCCGAAAAGGTTGCAGAGCCTGTTAAGAAAGGCGTTGACAAACCTGCAACGAAGAAAATCGTCAAGAAGAAACCCGACGATTGGTCCAAATACGACGGAACGTACGAAGGTTATTATTACGATCCCGAGGACGCTTGCTACTACGAAGGCACTCCGTCTCCTGCTCTTGCAAAGAAACTTGCGGCAAAAGAGGCAGAACTCGAGGCACTCAACGCAAACAAGGATAAGAAGGTCGTTATCAAGAAAGTCGCTCCTCCGTTTGCAGCACTCAAAACGCCCAAGAACGTGCGTAAAGCTCCTGCAAAAGTCGCAGGCTTTGACGAATCCGTCATTTACGGCAAGTACGTCATCGAACACGTCGATAAAGAGGACGGCACGCAAGAGTACTTCTACACGCTCTACGACGCGAACGGCAACAATATCTACGAAAGTTCCAACTACTCCACCAAAGAGTATTGCAAAAGAGCAATCAACCGCTTTAAGTCTCACGCAATTATCGGTACTTATACTATCGAGGCTGCGGACGGAAAGTTCTTCTTCGTGCTTAAACGCAAGACCTACGTGCATAAGGGATCGCCGCAAAACACGTTCGAAGAGGCAAATGCTCATATGAGAGAAATCAAGAACTTTGCACAAACGGATATCATCCGCGAGCAATAATCGAGATTGTTTGAAATAGTTTTTAAGGCGCAACGTGTTTGCGCCTTTACTATAAGTGAAAACGAGAGGTATATATGGATTACTCCGCTATAAAATCAAATCTTGAAAGAAACGGCTTTTCCGTGTCCGTGTTCGGCACGGCGCAAGAGGCAAACGAGTATCTCAACGGCGCGATTGACGGCAAAAGCGTAGGCTTTGGCGGCTCGGTTACGCTTGACGAGATGGGCATACTAAAAATGCTCGAAACGCATAACAAGGTGCTTTATAGATTTGACGATCCCGACGGCAAAACTCCGACGGAAGTTATGAAAGAATCGCTCACTGCCGACGTGTTTTTGACAAGCGCAAACGGCATTGCCGAAACGGGCGAGATTATCAATATCGACGGCAACTGCAACAGAGTGGCAGGGGAGTTGTACGGACACGAGAAAGTGTATATTATCGTCGGTAGCAACAAGATTGCACCCGACTTTGATTCAGCATTGTGGCGCGCGAGAAACGTTGCCGCACCCAAGAACGCAAAGCGTTTGCACAAAAACACGCCTTGCGCCGTAAATGCCGACAGATGCTACAATTGCAGTAGCCCCGAGCGCATTTGCAAAGGTCTCGTAGTGCTTTGGCGCAAGCCCACCAATTGCCCGTATGAAGTAGTGATAATCGACAAAGTTTTAGGGTACTAAAAGATTTTTTATTGAATTAATAATTATTAATTAATAATTAATAAATGTGGAATATTCCGCAACTTGCGCCTACGGCGCAAATATCACTTTTTGCGAAAGCAAAAAATATCACTTGCCAAAGGCAAATATCACTCTCGCTTTGCGAGAATATCACAAAAAAAGAGCACCGTTT
>DBJV01000004.1:11821-20332 GCA_002297185.1 Christensenella sp. UBA767 | reverse complement strand
TTTCGGTGCTCTTTTATGTTTATCAATTAAACTTACTTTGTCAATCCCTCTTGTACAGCAACAGCGCAAGCAACGCTTGCACCAACCATAGGATTGTTGCCCATGCCGATCAAGCCCATCATTTCGACGTGTGCAGGGACGGATGAAGAACCTGCGAATTGTGCGTCGGAGTGCATTCTGCCCATCGTATCGGTCATGCCGTAAGATGCGGGACCTGCTGCCATGTTGTCCGGGTGAAGTGTACGTCCCGTGCCGCCACCGGATGCAACGGAGAAGTATTTCTTGCCGTTGTCAACGCACCATTTCTTGTAAGTGCCTGCGACGGGGTGTTGGAAACGTGTGGGGTTGGTGGAGTTGCCGGTGATGGATACGTCAACGTCCTCGAGGCGCATGATTGCAACGCCTTCGGTTACGTCGTCAGCGCCATAGACTCTGACTGCCGCGCGCTCGCCATTGGAGTAGGGAGTTTCTTTGACAACTTCGACTTCGCCGGTGAAGTAGTTCATCTTGGTTTGCACGTAAGTGAAACCGTTGATACGGGAGATGATGAACGCCGCGTCTTTGCCAAGACCGTTGAGGATGACTTTGAGCGGAGTTTTTCTAACCTTGTTAGCAGTTCTTGCAATGCCGATTGCGCCTTCTGCCGCCGCAAAAGACTCGTGGCCTGCGAGGAACGCAAAGCACTTGGTGCTTTCTCTGAGGAGCATTGCTGCGAGGTTGCCGTGTCCGAGACCGACTTTACGTTGCTCTGCAACGGAGCCGGGGATGCAGAATGATTGCAAACCTTCGCCGATTGCCTCTGCTGCGTCTGCTGCATTGACGCAATTCTTCTTGATTGCGATTGCGCAACCTACGGTGTATGCCCAAACTGCGTTCTCAAAGCAGATCGGTTGGATGCCTTTTACGATAGCGTTGCAATCTACACCTTTGGAAAGGCAGAGATCTCTTGCCTCTTCGAGGTCCTTGATGCCGTATTGAGCAAGAACGCTGTTGATTTTGTCTATTCTTCTTTCATAACCTTCAAATGTTACACTCATTGTTTCGTCCTCCGATTATTCTTGACGCGGATCAATCCACTTGACAGCACCATCTTCGGCTTTGTATCTGCCGTATGTGCCTGTGCATTTTGCCACAGCCTCGTTTGCATCGACGCCTTTTTTGATCATGTCCATCAACACGCCGAGCTTGCAGAATTGATAGCCGATGATCTCGTTGTTTGCATCGAGAGCGACTTTTGTGACGTAACCTTCAGCCATTTCGAGATATCTGGGACCTTTGGAAACGGTGGAGTACATCGTACCGATTTGGCTGCGATGACCTTTGCCGAGATCTTCAAGACCTGCGCCGATAACGAGACCGCCTTCGGAGAATGCGGATTGCGTTCTGCCATATACGATTTGCAAGAAAAGTTCACGCATAGCGGTGTTGATTGCATCGCATACGAGGTCGGTGTTGAGTGCCTCGAGAATGGTCTTGCCGGTGAGGATTTCCGCTGCCATAGCTGCAGAGTGAGTCATACCGGAGCAACCGATGGTTTCCACAAGAGCCTCTTGGATAACGCCGTCTTTGACGTTGAGTGTGAGTTTGCACGCGCCTTGTTGAGGAGCGCACCAGCCGACACCGTGGGTGAGACCGCTGATGTCCTTGATTTCTCTTGCTTGCACCCATTTGCCCTCTTCGGGGATAGGTGCGGGGCCGTGGTTGGGACCCTTAGCAACGCAACACATGTTTTCAACTTCACTTGAATATTGCATAGATAATTGCCTCCATATAGAGTGTTTATATTTATTGTTTATGATATTTTATCATATAGATAAAGTTTTATCAAGAAAATACAAAAAAAATATGATGTATCAATTGCAAAATACTGACGGCATTATGAAAAATTGCAGATTTATCAAATTCTATTAGGCTTTGAATTGTCGTGCGAAAGCGGCGTATTGACAAATCTTTGCCGATATATTAAAATAAACTTAGCAGCGAGTATATGGGGGAATACTATGAAAAAGTTTAAAACGATAGCTTTATTTTTGATTATATTGACGGTTGCCATGCTGTCATTTGTTTCTTGTAACAATTCAAAGGGACAAACACCCGATTATAGTATTTATAAGGGCGCATATTATCTAAAAGACGGAGATAAAATAAACCAAGAAGTTTGGATTTACGTAAACGCCGACGGAACATGGCAAGATAACGTGGCAAATTGCGGAAAATTTACCGTTGACGATTCAAAAGACGACAATATTCGTTTTGAAGGCGATTTGACTTTGACAGGCAAAATTCGCGCAAGATATCTCAAAATTCAAAATCAAGGCGAAGTAATCGAATATCAAAAAGGCGAGGGGACGCCTGTTCCGCCTGCAAAATATATGTGTGCAAGACACGGACACGAGTTGAAATCTTTTGAGGCGCAAAACCCTACTTGTACAGACGAAGGTTGTACCGCTTACAACGCTTGCGTAAGAGAAGGTTGCGACTATTCTACACGTGTTGCCATTGCACCTCTCGGACACGAGTTTGAAGAAGGAAAGTGCGTTAGATGTGGGGAAAATGCGCCAACTCAAGAAGAAATCGCAAGAAGTGAAGAGATAAAAGAAGAAATCAAGAACGACGTTCCCGACAAAAAACCACAAGACATAATTGTGCCGATTGTTCCCACAAAAGAGGACGGAGCAACCGACGAGCAAATTGCACTTGCACAGCAACAAGCGGATGAGGCGATTGAAGAAAAGAGTTATTGGACGATAGTCGAAATCGTCAAGAATTGGTATGCCGAAAAATATGCAAAATCAAAGGAATATCCAAATTCTTACGTGAGAAAAATTCATTCGATTAAAGAATCAACGTCTAACTTTTTCTTGATGATTGATGCCGAAATAATTTCAATGGATGTTAATGGTGTTTATAAAAAGTATTATTTTCCATTGATATGGAAAGATTCCGGTAGAGATCCAGATAACTATAAAAATGCGAAAGACATTTTAGGTTATTTAGAAGGATGCAATAATATTTCTGTTCCTATGACTTTTTACGATTATAATACTGAGTTTGCTTTTGATATATTTAACTGTGTTAACAATCCTAATGAAGAAAATGAGTTGATTGCATCAAAAGTTATTTATGAATCTAACGGAAATCTCAGCGACGTATTTTTGATGACATACAATAAAAAAGATGGCAAAACGGATTATACCAAATATAATTTTAAAACTTTTACTAAACACTTTTCTACAGATGAAATTGTAGCGATGGCAAAAACTGGAGAATTGGCGTATTACGGTGCTTGTACTTATTACACAGGCGCAACAGACCTTGATTATGACTGGGAGAGCGCAAACAACAAGTATTGCAAGAGTTGATGATATCGAAATGGTTATATTTTAGTGAAAAAACCGCTTTCGGGCGGTTTTTTATATGGTTTTTGTGCGAAAAGCATTGAGAGAAAAGCCAAAAGCAAAAAGATGTTGCCAAAAGCGCGGGGCGGTGGTACAATTTGCAATATATAATAAAATATCTTTTAATAGGAAAAAACTTATGTCACAAAACATTATCGAACAACTCCGCGAGCGCGGACTTGTTAAACAAGTGGTGTTTGAGGACGACCTCAAAAAATTGTTGGACGAGGGTTCTCAATCCTTCTACATCGGTTTCGATCCCACGGCGGACAGCCTTCACGTAGGGCATTTTATGCAAATGATCGTTGCAAAGCGTTTGCAAGACGCAGGACATCGTCCGATTATCCTTATCGGCGGTGGCACGGCAATGGTCGGCGATCCGTCCGGTCGTACGGATATGCGCTCGATGATGACCAAAGAGACCATTCAACACAACGTTGATTGTTTCAAAAAGCAAATGGCAAAATTCGTGCGTTTCGAGGGCGAAAACGCGGCGATTCTCGTAAACAACGCAGATTGGCTGCTCGACCTCAATTATATCGACTTTTTGCGTGAGGTGGGCGCAAATTTCTCGGTCAACCGTATGCTCACGGCGGAGTGCTACAAGCAACGCCTCGAAAAGGGCTTGACTTTCCTTGAGTTCAACTACATGCTCATGCAATCCTACGACTTTTTGGTGCTTAACCGCAAATACGGATGCGTGTTGCAATGCGGCGGCGACGATCAATGGTCCAATATGCTTGCAGGCGCAGACCTCATTCGCAGAAAAGAGCAAAAAGACGCATTTGCAATCACTTTCGGCTTGCTCACGACGTCCGAGGGCATCAAGATGGGCAAGACGGCAAAGGGCGCTGTTTGGCTCGATCCAAACAAGACCGCTCCGTACGATTTCTTCCAATACTGGCGTAACATCGCGGACGCGGACGTGGAAAAAGTGTTCAGATTCCTCACGTTCGTGCCGCTTGACGAGATTGCAGAACTTACCAAATACAACGACGAGCGTATGAACAAGGCAAAAGAGCGTCTTGCATACGAACTTACCAAAATGGTACACGGCGAGAAAGAGGCAGAGGACGCACTTAACAAAGCACGTGCGGCGTTCTCGGGTGATAGCGAGAATATGCCTTCGGCAACCATTCCGCAAGGTATGACGTCCGTTGCGGACATTCTCGTTGCAGTTGCAAAAGTTCCGTCCAAAGGCGAGGCAAAACGCCTTATTCAAGGTGGTGGTATTTCCGTTGACAACCAAAAAGTTACGGATATTATGGCGCAAGTCACCGACAGCCAACTTGCAAACGGATTCGTTTTGCAAAAAGGCAAAAAGAATTTCTATAAGGTTACCGTAGAGTGAAATCTTATCGCTTTATCGACGGCGAATACGAAGTGAAAATCGAGATTAAACGCTCGATTTTCATTGCTACCGTCAAAGGCGAGTTGAACGCCGAAGAGGCGGAAGAGTTCGTTAAAAGCGTGCGCAAAAAGTATCCCGACGCAACGCATAATTGCTACGCATACGTCGGAGACGAACTCGGCAATATGACGAGGTTCAGCGACGACGGCGAGCCATCGGGAACGGCAGGACAGCCGATTTTGGACGTTTTGCGCAAACAAAATATCGTCAAAAGCGCAATCGTCGTGACAAGATACTTTGGCAGTATAAAACTCGGCGCAGGCGGTCTCGTGGGCGCGTATTCCGATACGGCAAGCAAAGGCGTAAAAGCCGGCGTGATTTCACAAAAAGTGCTTTGCGACAGCATTGCGGTAAAAGCCGATTATCCGACTTTTGCGATACTCGACAAGTATATCCGCAAAAGCGGCGTTGTCATAGACGGCGTGGAATACGGACAAGACGTCGAGTGTAAAGTATATGTCCCCGAGGACGACGTAGATCCGTTCGTTGCGAGTTTGAGAGAACTTTCGGGAGGCAAAGCGGACGTTACGGCAACGGGCGATAAAGAATATAAACGCATTTAGATGCACGGAATAGTGCGATTTTGATTGTATAAAGGCAAATCTATATAACTATGGCAGAAGAAACTTTTGAATATCCGCTTGACGAAGAAAGAGCGCAAAAAGCGTACGACGCGTTGGTGAAATACCTTGCGCTTTCAGCACGCTCCGAGCAAGAGTGTAAAAACAAACTCTACGACAAGGGATATCACAAAAACGAAGTGGAATATGCGCTCGAAAGAGCCAAAAAGTATAAGTATATCGACGATGCCGAATACGTGCGCACTTTTTTGCTGTTTAACAAAAATCGCTACGGCGCAAAGAAAATCGCTTATAAACTCGTAAACGAAAAAGGCGTTGACAAAAAACTTGTAGATAATATCCTTCTTGACAATCTCGACGATGATTATCAGATTGAAAGCGCAACCAAAATGGCGCAAAAGTATATCAAGCAAAAGAAAATCGTCGATAAATCGGGTGCGCAAAAGGTCGGAGCGCATTTGTATCAAAAAGGTTTTGACTGGCGCATTATAAACAAGGTAATGACGAATCTTTTTGACGTTTTTGAAGAAGATTAAACACTAAAAACTTTAATTTCATTAAACAAGGAATTATCAAAAAATCATATAATTCAAAATCTCGCAAGTTAGCGAGATTTTGTTTTTATATTTTAGTTTCAATATTCTAACCGCCTAAAATAGCAATATTACGTCTCGAAAAAACCGAGAGAAACGAGCAACGCCTCGTTGACTCGGGACATCATATTGATTGGAAGTTCGCCGATTTTCTCTTTTAGACGGCGTTTGTCGAGGGTGCGGATTTGCTCGAGCAGAACGACGGAGTCTTTTGGAAGTCCGTAAACGCCTGCAGGAAGTGCTATGTGCGTGGGGAGTTTTGCTTTGTCCAGTTGCGACGTGATTGCCGCTGCAATTATCGTTGGACTATATTTGTTGCCGACGTTGTTCTGCACGATGAGAACGGGGCGCACGCCGCCTTGTTCGCTGCCCACGACGGGGCTTAAATCCGCATAATATAAATCGCCTCTTTTGACCATTTCCATACTCGCAAAGATTATTGTCAACAATCTCGTCGTTTATGCATATTTTGACTGCGAAAATAAAAGATTGCGACTCATTGCATATTATGCCTTCCGCGCGCCAAAGCGTGAGAAAATATGTCACGATAGGGCGAATTTGTCGCAAAATCGAGGTGAAAATGATAAATATCGGAATCGTAGGATACGGAAACGTAGGCAAAGCGTGCGAGAAAATCGCGCTCGAGGATAGAGATATAAACGTCGTAGGCGTTTTTACAAGGCGAAACCCCGAGGATGTGAAAACGGCGTGTAAAAAGGTGTATTCAGCAGGCGATTTGCCAAAATTCAAGGGGAAAATCGACGTTTTGATATTGTGCGTCGGCTCGGCGTTCGATTTGACGAATACTGCGCTTGCACTTGCAAAGGATTTTAATACGGTGGATAGTTTCGACACACACTCCAAAATGACGGATTATGCAAAAAAACTGCATTCTATTGCGATGGATAACGGCAGATTATGCTATTTGGGCATAGGTTGGGACCCGGGAATATTTTCGCTTTGCAGAGTGTTGTTTTCGGCGGTTATTCCCAGTTCAAACGTGCAAACGTTCTGGGGAAAGGGCGTTTCGCAAGGTCATAGCGAGGCTATACGCAAAATAGACGGCGTTTTGCTTGCAAAACAATACACAATACCAAAAGAAACCGCGCTTAAAGAGGCAAGAGAGGGGCGTGGGCAACTATTGAGCGCAAGAGATAAACATTTGCGCGAGTGCTACGTCGTGGTAAAAGAAGGCGCAAATAAGGCGGTTATAGAGGAAAAAATCAAGAATATGCCCGATTATTTCGCGCCGTACGACACGATCGTGCATTTTATAAGCAAAGAAGAGTTTGAAAAAGAGCATTCAGGCTCGGCGCACGGAGGTTTTGTGCTTGCAAGCGGCGAAACGGGCGGTGAAAAATGCAATCTGGAACTGTCGCTCAAAGCGCAAAGCAATCCAGATTTTACCGCAAGCGTGCTTGTCGCATACGCAAAAGCCAACGCTTTGGCATATCAAAAGGGCGACAGAGGCGCAAAAAGCGTAATAGATATCCCGATATCAAATCTTTGCGAGAGCGAATGGATTGACAAAATAGGGCGGTTTATCTAAACTATATATGAAAATAATGCCAAATTGCTTTGACTGTTCCGACGATATGATAATTTCCAAATATCCGAAATTCTTATCCTATCAAGGCTTGCAATAAGCAATGCGGAAAAGATATAAACAAGACAAAGCGCAAAAATAATTTGCCCAGAGGACGATATGAAAAATTACGATTATATACTGTTTGACTTGGACGGAACGCTGACGGATAGCAAGGTTGGAATACAAGAGTGCATACGCTACGCTCTCGACCACGAGAATATACCATATACCTCCGCTGTTCTTGACAAAATGATAGGTCCTCCGTTTCGTGTTTCCATGCACGAATTTTTGGGGCTCGATATGCCGATGATAGAAAAACTTGTCGGGCTTTATAGGGGAGAGTACGGCAAGTACGGTTGGCAACACAACGAGGTATATGACGGCGTTGAGGATATGCTTTCAACGCTCAAAAACGCAGGCAAAAAACTCGCCGTCGCAACGTCCAAACCTATCAAATTTACGGATATGATAATCAAAGGTTTCGGACTTGAAAAATACTTCGATTACGTTGGCGGCGCGTCCAGCGATACGAGCAAAGAGGCAAAGTGCGACGTCATTGCAAGCGTGCTTGAAAACCTAAAAGTCGAGGACAAAAGCAAGGTGCTTATGGTGGGGGATAGAAAGTACGATATAGACGGTGCGACCATTTGCGGAATAGATTGCGCGGCGGTTTTGTACGGCTACGGCGACGAAAAAGAGTTTGTAGAGCATAATGCTACATATATTCTTCAAAAACCTTGTGATGTGGTAAAACTTGTTCTCAACAACTAAAAACACCGTAAAACCACTCTAAAAAACACGATTTTTTGTAATAGTATTCTAAAAAGACCTCTAAATTGTAATAAAATCGAGAAAGAAACGACCTTTGCGCCGTTTCTTTTTTCGTTGTGAGCGATTGACGATTTTACGATTGAATTTGTCAAAATTTCTCAATCACGCA
>DBJV01000004.1:0-11804 GCA_002297185.1 Christensenella sp. UBA767 | reverse complement strand
AAAGGCTGCGCTTGAAGGAAATTCTGTAGATGCCTTTTTCTTTTTTGAGCATTTCGCCGTCTTTACAAAATACCATTTCGTCCTCGTTTTCAAGCGTTGCGGAATACACTTGCTTGAATATGATTTTGCCTTTGTCGCGCTCTTTTTTAAGTCCGATAAAAAACGCTTTGAAGAAGGGGAAGAACATCTCCACGCATCCTAAAAATCCGTTGTGTTTTGGCGAGCGTATGGCAAGCAGATGTCCGCTCATACTTTCTTGATTGAACGCCTTGTTGAATTTGAATCCGAAACACCTCGGCGACTTGACGAACATAATGAGAGTAAATTCGCCCTCGTACTTTTTCTTGTCGCAGATAATCGTGGATTTCATTCTATACGGGCGGTATTCTTTTATGACTTTGGCAACGTATGCAAGCGTGCCGAATTTCTTTTTCTCTTCCGGCGTTGAAGTGTATCCGATAGGAGTAAAAGATCCAGCCGCCAAAACGTAGGTGAATATATCGGAATCGCAATCCGTGGTGAGGTAATCGCCGTCTTTTATTAGTTTGTTGAGTTTTCCCACGACGACGGGTTTTGCTTTGGGTGTTTGCTCGCAAGATGGGCATTTTGCCTTTGAATTTGCGTATCTAACCGCCTTTGCTTTGTCGTTGAGCGTGCCGACGGGAAAGTAAAATACTTTTATCGGTTTGTTATAAGCCTCTTGAAGAACGGACGCAAGCGTGCCGTCTCCGCCGCATACCGCCACCGCATCGAAACCGTCTATTGACGAAAACGCGTCTTTGGGAAGTGAAACGCGTGTGTATTCGTATCGCTTGCCGAGGCATTTTTCCACTTTTTCAAAGGAAATCTTATTGCTCGAACCTGCGTTGAAATTGATAACTATAAGGCATTTTTCCATACAATCCTCACACTATACTATTGCTTTTTATAATAATTTGTGCAATTGTCCGACATTTATTGTTTACACGCGCATAAAACTTTGATATAATAAATTAAATCTATAATTATTGCACACGCACGGCGCACGCTTGCGTGAGCAGGAGGATTTATGGCAAAGAAAATCGGACAAGTCGATTTCAAAGAAATCTGGACGATTCCCAACATTATCACTTATTTCCGCATTATTTGCGTACCCGTGTTCGCCACGCTTATGGCTCTTGCAGGCGTAAGAGACGATTTCACGCTCTTCTACGTTGCGCTCGGCGTTTTCTTCTTTGCGTCTGGCAGCGATTTGCTTGACGGCTGGATTGCAAGAAAGTTCAATATGCAAAGCGGCATCGGCATGGTTCTCGACCCCATTGCGGACAAGCTTATGCACATAGCGGTGCTTGCATGCCTTGCGTTCTGCACGGGACTTACGCCGCTTGGCAAAAACCTCGTTGCGGAGAGAGTGCTTGACAATCCGTGGTTCGTTCACTATGCGTTCGTGATTTTGATTTTCGCAAAAGAGTTTATCCAAGCGATGATTGCTTTATACGTCCTCAAAAAAGGCGCAACGGTCAAAGCAAACTGGCTCGGCAAGGTATCTTCTTTCACGATTTCCGTGGGCGTTATCCTCGCATTCTTCCACAACTACGTACAATACGCAGACTGGGGCATTCTTGCATGGGGTATTGCGCTCAGCTACGCAGCGGCGTTTAGTTATCTTAGCGAGACGATGAAACAAGTCAAGCTCGTAAAAGAGGGCAAAATGCAAGCTGCAACCGCAGAATCCGTCAAGGAAGAGGATCAAAGAATCGTGCAAGAGAAGAAAGACGGCACGTACGAAGGCTGATTTTCTTAAAAAATAATTAGGTAAATAACACAAGACATATAAATGCGCCGAGAGGGCGCAAGGAGTTTTATTATGCAACAGATGGACAAAACTTACAATCCGGATTTTGAAAAACGCATCTACGACATGTGGATGAAAGGCAAGTTTTTCGAGGCTCACGTCAATCCGGAGAAAGAGCCGTTCACGGTGATGATGCCACCGCCGAACATTACGGGACAACTTCACATGGGACACGCTCTTGACGAGACTATTCAAGACATTATCGTGCGTTTTAAGCGCATGAGCGGATACGAAACGCTGTGGATGCCCGGCACCGACCATGCCTCGATTGCAACCGAAGTAAAGGTTGTGGAGAAGATGCGCAAGGAAGAAGGACTTTCCAAAGACGATGTCGGCAGAGACGGATTTTTGGAGCGTGCGTGGGCGTGGAAAAATCAATACGGCGGAAGAATTGTCGAACAACAAAAGGCACTCGGCATTTCTTGCGATTGGTCGAAATCCGCATTCACTATGGACGAAAACTGCTCCAACGCAGTGCTTGAGGCTTTTGTAAAATACTACAAAAAAGGCTTGATTTACAGAGGCAACCGCATCATCAACTGGTGTCCGCATTGCCATACGGCACTCAGCGACGCAGAGGTCGAATACGAAGAGCAACAATCCAATCTTTGGTATTACAAATACCCCGTGGTGGGCGAGGATGACGCAATCGTCATTGCAACCACTCGTCCCGAGACTATGCTCGGCGATACGGCGGTTGCAGTCAACCCCAAAGACGAGAAGATGGCGAAATACGTCGGCAAGATGGTCAAACTTCCGCTTACGGACAGAGAAATCCCCGTCGTTGCGGACGATTATTGCGAAATCGGTTTCGGCACGGGTGCGGTGAAGATTACGCCTGCGCACGATCCCAACGACTTCGAACTCGGATTGCGCCACGATTTGCCGATTATCCAAGTTATCGGCGAGGACGGACTTATGAACGAGAACGCAGGCAAGTATCAGGGTATGGACAGACTTACCGCGCGCAAAGCGATCGTTGAAGATTTGAATGCACTCGGACTTATGGTTAAAATCGAGCCGTATTCTCACAACGTCGGCACTTGCTATCGTTGCGGCGAAACGGTGGAATCGCTCGTGTCAAAGCAATGGTTTGTCAAGATGAAACCGCTTGCGGAGCCTGCAATCAAAGCCGTCAAGGACAAGAAAACGGAGTTTATCCCCAAGAGATTTGAAAACACCTATTTCAATTGGATGGAGAATATCCGCGACTGGTGCATATCCCGTCAACTTTGGTGGGGACATCGTATTCCTGCGTACTACTGCGACGATTGCGGCGAGACGATCGTGTCCAAGACGAACGTCGATACCTGCCCCAAGTGCGGCGGACATCACATACATCAAGACGAGGACGTGCTTGATACGTGGTTCAGTTCCGCGCTTTGGCCGTTCAGCACGCTCGGATATCCAAAAAAGACCAAAAATCTCTCGTACTTCTATCCCACCAACGTACTCGTTACGGGATACGATATAATCTTCTTCTGGGTTGCCAGAATGATGTTCAGCGGTATCGAATTTATGCACGAAGTGCCGTTCAGCGAAGTGCTTATCCACGGACTCGTGCGTGACGCGCAGGGCAGAAAGATGTCCAAGAGCCTCGGCAACGGTATCGATCCGCTCGAAATTATCGACAAATACGGCGCGGACGCATTGCGTTTCTCGCTTGCAACGGGTATTGCTCCCGGCAGCGATACGAGATTTACGGACGGCAAAATCGAGAGTTGCAGAAACTTTGTAAATAAACTTTGGAACGCCTCTCGTTTCGTCATTATGAACATCAAAGAGGACGACGATTTGACGATGCCCACACGCTTTAACGGCGCGGATAAGTGGATACTCACTCGCCTCAACGACGTTGTGAAAGAGGTTACTATCAACCTCAACAAGTACGAAATCGGGCTTGCAGCCGCAAGAATTTACGATTTCGTGTGGAGCGAATTCTGCGATTGGTACATCGAGATGAGCAAGACTATGCTTTATAGCGACGACAAGAAACAACACAATCACGCCGTCGCAATGCTCGCATACGTGCTTACGCAAATTCTCAAATTGTTGCATCCGTTTATTCCGTTCGTGACGGAGGAGATTTACTCCAAATTCGCACCCAAGGGCAGCGTGCTTATGGTGCAAGAGTGGCCGTCGTATAACAAACACAGAGTATTCCGCAAGGAAGAGGCAAGTTTCGAAGGTTTGCGTGAGATTATCGGAGCAATCCGCAACGTGCGCAACGAAATGAACGTGGCACCGTCCAAGAAGATAAACGCTTTCGTCATTGCAAAAGACGAGAAGTTTATCGCGTCGGCAGTTCCGTACATCCAAAAACTCGCAAACGTTGCAGAAGTTACGCTCGTTCACGACAAGAGCGAAGTAGAAGGCAAAGTCAGCGCAATCGTAACTCACGACGCGGAAGTGCTTATTCCGCTCGGCGAACTTATCGACGAGGATAAGGAAAAAGAGCGTATCAATGCCGAAATCGCTCAGACGGAAGGAATTATCAATAAGACCAAAACGTTGCTTGCAAACACGGGATTTGTGTCCAAAGCACCGCAAAAACTCATTGATAACGAGAAAGACAAGCTTGAAAAAGCACTCGACAAACTTGCAAAACTCAAAGACAAACTTGCTATGTTCGACTAATAGTCGAAAAAACAAAAATTAGAGAGGGCAGGCTATGCGTATAATCGACAGCACCAAAAATATGAACGTATTTAAGGCGACTTGGAAGTATTTTATCGACAAGGGCGCATATTTGCTGTTGATTTCCGTTGCGCCGTCTCTCTTGATTCCGTTTTTGCTTTCGCCATCGTCAACGCTGTACTACTTGTTTAAGTACCAAAGCATCAATCCGCAAAGTTTCGGGGATATGTACCGTGAAATGCGCGATTTGCCGTTTTCCTATTGGTATCTCGGCATAATCGGGCTTGTGCTGTTGGTGTTCTCGATTGCAATCACGCTCGGCGTTATAGACAGGCATATGCGCATAGGCGAGTTTACCGTTTCGCCGTCGAGAGTGAAAAACAGGCTCAATTACAACATCTTGACTGCGCTCCGTTTCGGGATAACCGCATTCGCCGCAATGGAACTTAGCAATTTGCTTACGTCGGTGATGTATTACCTTTGGTGGGTTACATTCAAGAGCAGAGTGACGTGGCTCGTGTTCTCGATTTGCACTTTGGTGCTAAATCAGTTGATTATGCTCGCAGTTATGTCTTGGCTCATACTTTGGTCGCCGTACTGCTTGCACACTGGGCTTAAAGCAAAAGACGCAATCGTAAACGCCGTGCGCAGTATGTCGGGCAGGGTGATAAGGACGGCACTTACGCTATTTTCATGCGTTGCTCCTATCGAACTCGTTATGATAATCACGGGCGCGCTCAACGCAGGCGTGATTGCGCAATTATTGCTGGACGTCATCTCTTATATAGTCGTAGTGCCTTTCTATATCACGCTTATGTACACGCTCTTTTACGACGTTACGGGTACGGAAAGAATGGACTACGTAAGAAAAAAGAATGACATCTGGTCAAAAAAATAATATAAATCGTAATAGAAAACGGGCAGAATATGCCCTTTGTTTCGGAGAGGAATATGGAATTTAAGTATTCTTTGTCAATGCTCTTTTCCAATATGGGATACGCGGTCAAAATCTTTTTGTGGATTTTGATTTGCCTTTTGATCACCGTCGCCATAGGCGCGGCAATCGTGTTGCCAGTTTGGGACGCAATATCCGCGGTGACGGACGTTTCGACGCATATAAACGCGCTCGAGGAGTGTATCAAATCCGTTTGGGATGGCACAAACAGTATGAGGGCGGCGTTCACTCAAGGTATGAGCGAGGTTCAACATATCTTTGCAGACCTCGGCTCAAACGCAGGTATCGCTACTGGACTTGCCTTTATAGGTGTGTTCCTTTATGCGTTTTATTGTTTCTTGTTCGGCTTGTCATATTATGCGCTTGCCGATATCATCAACAATATCATGGCGTCCAACCTCAAATTCGGCTTTGCGAGCAACCTTGCGCTCAATTTCAAAAAATGCGTCAAGTATTCGCTTTGTAGGCTGGTTATCGCACTTCCGATTGACCTCATTTTCTTCATGATTATGGCGTGCATAATATTTGGATTGTTCCGCTTTATCGGCCTTTTCGTGTTGCCGATTGCGCTCGTCGTGGGAGTGGTGATTTGCTCGCTTAGAGCAACGCTTTTCGCAGGTTGGTTGCCAAGATTGCTCTTCCACCCGGAAGAGAGAGTTTTCACCGCATTTACGAGAAGTTTGACTTACGTCAAATCCAATGTGTCCGGGCTTTTCAAGTCATACGCAATCACGTTCTCGTTCGTTTATTTGTTCTCGACGACTTTTGCAATCCCCACAGGCGGACTTATGTCTATTGTTCTTCCGTCTCTTTACTACTTCATTTTGAGAGCAATCGAACTTATCGGTTACTACAAAACTAAAGGATACAGTTTCTATACGGACGCAACGACGGTCATCAATACCGTTGAATTCGGATACAGGGCAGAGCAACAAGACAAGGACGGCGAAAATTTTGACGAGAGCATTGAAAACGCAGTCGAAGTCGAAAATAACGACGGCGATACGGCTCAAGAGAGCGTAGCGGATGTTGAAAGTGTTTATACAGATACAGACGAAGAATCGGCTACACAAGGTATCGATGAGGTCTCGCCGGCAAATAATCAAGACGGAAACTTGGACGAATAGAATATTCGTTTTGAGGTGATATATGAAGTTTAGAATGAATTTCGGTATAGTAAAAACCATCATTTTGGCGGTTATAGTAGCCGGTGCGCTTGCAATAATCGGCGTTGATATCGCAATGCTCGCAGGCGAGAATACCGCAGAGCCTGCAATCGCAGGCGTATCCGTGGGTGCTGCAACTCTTATTGCGGTTGCCGCGCTTTTGGTGCTTTTCAACAGTTACTATAAGTTCAAAGACGACCAACTCGTTACGGTGCTTGGATTTTTCGTGGATAAAATCGATTATAAAGATATCGTTTGCGTAAAGCAAAACAGCGAAACGAGAGAGATTTATCTCATCACCAAAGGCGTAAAGCAAGCGGACGGCGAGATTAGTTTCAAGGTGAATATCTCCACTCAAAAAGTTGACGATTTCATCGCCGCTTTGAGAGATAAAATCGGGGATATCATCGTTGAGGTATTTACACCCGAAAAGAAAGATAAAAACAAGAAATAAGCAATTTTAGGCAATCTAAGACGCTTTTTAAAAGCGCAGAGGATAAAATGATAAGACTGATAAACCAAAAAACGTGCTACTATAGCGGCACTCTTATAAGCGAAAGCGAGGCAATATCCCGTGGAATTGCGCCGTCAAAAAACGGTACGATTGCGCACGAGGTGCTTTGCTCGCACAATCTTTCGGGCGATGAGAAAAAACTCAATATTCGCTTTGACGCTATGGCGTCGCACGATATTACCTACGTCGGCATAATTCAGTCGGCAAAGGCGAGCGGACTTAAAGAATTTCCCATTCCTTACGTGCTTACCAACTGCCACAATTCGCTTTGCGCCGTAGGCGGTACGATAAACGAGGACGACCACGTTTTCGGATTGTCTTGCGCCAAAAAGTACGGTGGCATTTACGTGCCTGCCAACGTTGCGGTTATACATAGTTATATGCGCGAGATGTTTGCGGCTCCCGGGAAAATGATTCTCGGCAGCGACTCGCACACACGCTACGGCGCACTCGGCACTCTCGCAATCGGCGAGGGCGGTCCTGAACTTGTCAAACAACTGCTCAAACGCACTTACGATATCGATTATCCTCGCGTTATCGCCGTGGAACTCAAAGGCAAAGTCCGCAAAGGCGTAGGTCCGCAGGACGTTGCGCTTGCGCTTATCGGCGAAGTGTTTAAGAGCGGTTTTGTCAAAAACGCCGTGCTTGAATTTGTCGGCGACGGCATAGAAGGTTTGAGCGTTGAATTTAGAAACGGTATCGACGTTATGACAACTGAAAGCGCGTGTTTATCATCCGTTTGGTGTACGGACGAGAAAGTCAAAGACTATCTCGCCGCATACGGAAGATGGGATGAATATAAGCGTTTGCAGCCTCAAAACGGAGCGTTGTACGACGGCGGTTTAGTTATCGATTTGGGCAAAGTCGAGCCTATGATTGCTCTTCCTTTCCATCCGTCAAACGTTTATAAACTTGCCGACGTCATTGCAAATCCCTACGAGATTTTGTCCAAGGCGGAAAAAGAAGGCAACGAACTCCTCGGACTTCACGGCGAGTACAAGCTCACCGACAAAATAAAAGACGGCAAAGTGGTAGTTTCGCAGGGCGTGATTGCAGGTTGCGCAGGCGGTACGTACGACAATCTCGTGTGCGCCGCAAATATTTTGAAAGGCAAAAGAACGGGGGATGGCGAGTTTTCGCTTTCAGTATATCCAGGCTCTCAGCCGACCAACCTCGCGCTTGTCAAAAACGGCGCGATTGCAAGCCTTATAGAGAGCGGCGCGATACTAAAACCGTGTTTCTGCGGTCCTTGTTTCGGCGCAGGCGACGTGCCTTGCAACAACGGTTTCAGCATCAGACACACCACCAGAAACTTTGAACGCCGCGAGGGAAGTAAGCCGCAAGACAAGCAAATCGCATCCGTTGCGCTTATGGACGCTCGCTCCATTGCCGCAACCGCTGCAAACGGCGGTGTTCTTACCTCTGCTTTGGGCTTGGATTTTGACGACGAAATACCCAAATTCGAGTATAATCCCGACGTTTATGTGGCGAGAGTATATAACGGTTTCGGAAAAGCGGATAGCAGCGTGGAACTCGTATATGGACCTAATATCACGGATATTCCGCATATCGAGCCTATGAAAGACAACGTTGCGCTCAATCTTTGCAGCGTTATAGACGATCCTGTAACCACTACGGACGAGTTGATTCCGTCGGGTGAAACGTCGTCTTATAGAAGTAATCCGTTGCGACTTGCAGAGTTTGCGCTGTCAAGAAAAGATCCGAATTACGTCGGCGCAAGTAAACTTGTTAGAGACGGAGACAACGAAGATATCAAGGCTGCAATTGCACTTTGCGGACTAAATAGTGAAGAAACCACGATAAATTCTTGCATTTTTGCAAGAAAACCCGGCGACGGAAGTGCAAGAGAACAGGCTGCAAGCTGCCAACGTTTCCTCGGAGGCGGTGCAAATATCGCAAGGGAATACGCAACCAAGAGATACCGCTCCAACCTCATAAACTGGGGTATGTTGCCGCTTTTGGACAGCTAAACCGAGTATAAAAAAGGCGACATCGTGGTGATTAAAGGCGCAAGAGACAGCGTGCTTAATGGCAAAGATTTTGACGCATATCTCGTGCGCGACGGCAAGGCTCAAAGAATAAACGTTAGTATGGACGCGCTTACCGAAGCCGAAAAACAAATAATAGCCGCCGGTTGCCTTATCAACTATTATAAAAGAGGTTAAAAGCGCGCAACGCTTTCACGGTTTTCGCATTCGTCTCATACAATGGTAGCCGAGGTGGGGTATTAAACTGAAAATCGTCGTTGACCTTGACGTTATAAGGCGCAATATTGAAAGAGCAAAAGCGGACGTGAAAGTGCCGATTATGCTTATGGTGAAGGCGGACGCTTACGGCTTTGGTATTGACGAAGTTGCGAAGGCGACGGAAGATATAGTTGACGCTTTCGGGGTGGTTACGCTCCAAGAGGCGAAACGGCTTGTAGATATAGGCATAAAAAAGGATATATTGTTGTGTGCGTGCGCGTGCGAGGAGTTTGAAAAAGCGTGCGACTTTGGCGTGATAATCGGAGTTCACGATATTGAGCAAGTTGATAAACTCGTATCGCTTGCAAAGTGTGGGCGAATAAATCCGCAAAATGTGCGCTTGCATATCAAAGCAGACAGCGGAATGCACAGGCTCGGATTTGACTTGAGCGGTGTGAAAAATGCCGTTAGAATGCTCAAAACATACAGATTTTTTGTGGAAGGAGTGTATTCGCACTTGCGAGACGGAACGCAAAGCCAAAAGCAGGCTTTTGACGAGTGCGTGAAGGCGGTCAGGGATTTATATCCAAACGCGATTGCGCATCTTGCATCGACGCATTCCATGCACGACGAAAACTTGCGGTACGATATGGTGCGGCTGGGAATAGGCGCATATACGGGTGCAATGAGTGTGTATTCGCGCGTGATAGAGTCGAGATTTGTCCCAAAAGGCGAAATCGTGAGTTACGGCGACTACGTTTTGCCGTATAGCACCAACACGGCGGTGGTTTTCGGCGGATATGCAGACGGTGTATGCAGGGAAAATCCGTCCGACGTATATATAGACGGGCTCGCGTGCAAGGTGATCGGAAACGTGTGTATGGATACGTTTGTCGTGGATACGGGCGACTACGTTGCAAACGTCGGCGATGAAGTCGTGCTTGTGGATGAAAACAGCATTCTAACCGTTGCAAATCAGCGGAAAACGATAGAATATACGGTTTATACGTCCTTTAAGGGACGTGTAAAAAGATATTATAAACACAATGGACAAGAAACAAGCGAGAACCAAGGCGAAAGCTAATATATCCAAACTATCCGACGCTCAAAAAGAATGGGCGAGCGGCGCAATTGCCGATGCTATAAGCGGATTGGACGTTTTTAGACGTGCGCACAAGGTTTTTATTTACCTTGGCACATCGACTGAACCCGATACGCAGGAAATAGTCGGACTTGCGCTTATGGCGGAAAAGGTCGTATGCGTGCCGAGAGTGCGCGGCGAGGATATGGATTCTATTGCGATTACGCCGTTTACGGATTTTCGCACTAACAAGTGGGGGATTTTGGAGCCTGTCGGCTCGCACAAAGTGGATGAAATCGACCTTGCGGTCGTGCCGCTCGTGGCGTACGACGGACTTAATCGTTTGGGACACGGAAAGGGATATTACGATAGATATCTTGCCACTCACGATTGCTACGTGATTGGACTTGCGTTCGATTGTCAAAAGGTTGAGAATTTGCAAGTCGAACAAAACGATATTCCGCTTGATTGTCTTATCACCGAAAAACGAATTATAACCGCCGACGGTGAAGAAAAAAATATATTCGGAGATACTTTATGAGAGTTGTTGCCGGTAAATATCGCGGTAAAAACCTGATTTCGCCAAAGGACGAGAGCGTTCGTCCGACTACGACGAGAATAAAAGAGACGCTTTTCAACGTGCTACAAGGCTACGTTTCGGGTGCGGTTGTACTCGATTTGTTTGCAGGGAGCGGCGCTCTCGGAATCGAGTGCATTTCGCGCGGAGCAAGCGACGTTACGTTTGTGGATAGGAACAAGGACAGCATCTCTTTGGTGTATCAAAATCTCAAGGGGATTGACGGAAATTATAAGGTTGTCAATGCGGATTTTTCGTCCGCTTTGCGCTCTAGTTACGTGTCGGGGAAAAAGTACGATCTCATTTTCCTCGATCCTCCGTACGCTACCAATCTTGCGGAACTTGCAATCGAACTTATAATCCAACTAGATTTGCTTGCGGAGGGCGGAATAATCGTGTTTGAACACGGCGCGGAAAAGACGTACGAGATTGAGGATACGCGGTTTAAGCAACGCACAAAGAAGATGGGCACGGTTACGGCGGAGTTCATTTCTCGCAAAAAAGTGGGACTTATGACAGGGAGTTTCGACCCGTTTACGAGAGGACACGAGGCGGTGCTGGATGAGGCGCTTTGCGACTTTGACGAAGTGGTGGTGGCGTGCCTCATAAATCCCGATAAGAAATACACTTTCAACGAGGCGCAACGTCTTGCGATATGCGAGGAAGTATGCAAATATAAAAAGGGTGCAAGGGCGCTGCTTTCTCACGAATATGCGGTGGATATCGCAAAAGAGGTGGGCGCAACCGCACTTATAAGAGGAATTAGGGACGATAAAGACCGTGCATACGAAGAGGATATGGCAAAGTACAACCTTGAGCATGGATACGAGACG
>DBJV01000019.1 GCA_002297185.1 Christensenella sp. UBA767 | reverse complement strand
AGAGGCTTCTTACGCACTTTTTATCTTCGCCCCTAAGGCACGAGAAAATTGCGGAATGTTCGGTATCGAGCGGCAAAATCTTTCCGCCGTACTTTTTTTCGAGGAATTTGAGATGACGCCCCGCACATACGATAGTTTCCTTGTTTGCAATCGCAAGAGTTCCGCCTCTTTTAAGCGTAGCGACGGCAGCCCAAAGCCCTGCTATTCCCGTAACCGCCAAAACGACTATATCCGACGGAATACTTGCAAGTTCTTCGAGCGAAGAAAGGCATTTCGAGGTTTTGTCGTCTTCCAAAAAGTCGAAAAGCGAACTTTGCACTTCAACCGCTCCGCTCGGGAAATAATAATGCGTAGGATTGAATTTTTCGATTTGCTCTCTCAAAAGAGCCTCGTTGGTATAAGCGGAAAGCCCGACGACCTTAAAAGCCTCGGGATGTTGAGAAATGGTAGCAAGCACCTGCCTTCCGACAGAGCCTGTACTGCCTAAAATTGTGATTGTTTTCATTTTATCCTTATAGACCTGCGTGCTACATAGGCGGAGATTTGAAGTCTTTTGCAAGTCAATATAAAAGCATTTTGCACCGCTTTGATTAAACTATTATGAAATAATCAATCAAAAACGATATATACACGAGAACGCAATGAGGAGTATGACAAGACAGTACATAACGCTGTCAATTCTGTCCATAAATCCGCCGTGTCCCGGGAAAATCTTGCCGTAGTCCTTTATACCGATAGCGCGTTTGATACGAGACGCCGCAAGGTCTCCGAGTTCACTTATCGCGCCGCATACGAGACCGATTGCAAGATATATGAGCGCGCTCTTCCATTGCCAACCGTTAGCGTCGTGCGCAATAAACGACGTATATCCGCAAGTTTGGATAAACACGGGATATTTGTCGGCGCAAAGTTCGAATACCACCCAGAAAAGAATTGCAAACACCATGCCGCCGACAAGACCGCCGACGCCGCCTGCAATCGTCTTTTTGGGGCTGATTTTTGGGCAAAGTTTTTTGCCGCCTATCATGGAGCCGAACCAGTATGCAAACGTATCGCTACCGAGAATGGGTACGAGTATCGCAAACAACACCGCAAACAACGCGCTGTATTTGTAACTGATAACCCACGCAGTCATAAGGAAAAGCATGGGATAGACAAGTACGAATATGTTTGCGAGCAAATCTTTAAGACCGCATGCACCGTTTTCATCTTGCAGAACTTCACCGTTTTCGAGTGCGTTTTCAAAGTCTTTTTTGCTGTGTTTTGCAGGTTTGAAGGTGAAAATTGTAAGCGCAAGCATACTGCTTACAAGAAGTACCATAAGCAAACCTTGCACGCCGATGCCTGCAAAGTGTTGCATCGTATAAAAAACGGGATACGCCGCAACGAGCATAAGCACGATTGGCGCAATAAACATCTTGTACCCTGCGTCCTTAAAGCACTTGTACATTTCATATACAGCGCCTGCAAGGAAGAGCAAAATCAGCATATCGATAAAAATGGGGCTTACGAAATAACCGCAGACCATAAAGCCTGCAACAAGCACCAAAAGTACGACTGCCGTGAGCGTTCTTTTCAACATACAAACCTCATTTGCGCGCGATTATGCGTGATAATCAACTCGATTTCCGCAATTTATAAATAATTTTGCGCATCGATTACACGATATTTTCGTATTATTTACACTACACTCGTGCACTCACTTGCGCATTTATTGAAAATTCGCGCATTTATAGCCGTCAAAAAACACGCAAAAAGCCGCAGTTTTTTGCATATTTTTCAACAAAAATTATGTCACTTTCCGAATTTGCGATTGCGACTTTCAAACTCGTCGATAATCTTATCGACGTCGCTCTCGTCCATATCAGGCCAAAGTTTATCGAGAAAAATCAATTCCGCATAAGCGCTTTCGTACAACATAAAGTTGGACAAACGCTTTTCACCGCCCGTGCGCACAACTGCGTCAAGCGGTGGCAAGTGAGAACTTGAAAGATGACTTTCAAACGTATCCTCAATAAATTCGCCGTGATCGTAAGCAACTTTTGCCGCATGGATAATGTCCGCTCTACCGCCGTAATTGAACGCAATATTGAGCCACATACCCTTGTTATCGGCGGTGTTTTCTTCCACCGTCTCGATAGACGAGGCAAGGCTGTCGGGAAGTGACGATATATCGCCCATATAAGAGATTTTGTACTCGCCGTCGTACGTAAGATTGAATTTTTGCACGACTTTTGCGATTGCCGCTATCTCTTCTTCGGGGCGTGAGTTGTTTTCCGTAGAAAACGCATAAACGGAAACCGCCTCCACTCCGCGCTCGCTACAACGTTTTGCCACCTTATACAAGGCAACAAGCCCGTAAGCGTAACCTTCGGCGCGGGGCATGGAGCGCAATTGCGCCCACCTGCCGTTTCCGTCCATTATAAAACCAATATGTTTCGGTATCATTAGATTGAGAGAATCTCTTGCTCTTTCTCTTTGAAGAGTTTATCGACTTCTTCGGTTTTCTTTGCAAGATTCTTGTC
>DBJV01000068.1:8779-9008 GCA_002297185.1 Christensenella sp. UBA767 | reverse complement strand
TATTATGCCACTCGTTCGCCAATGAAAAGAACAACACTCATTGGCTCACTTGTACTATCCGTCAAGCTTGGCGCTCGATGCGGTCGGTGCCTTGCGCCTCCAACTCCGAATAAGCCGATTGCGTGTATAAGTAGGCAACGAATGGGTATAATTCCCGTATTTGACTAAAACGCAATAAACAGATGAAGAACAAGAAAGAGCCGTCCGAGGGGCAACCCTAATTTACTAA
>DBJV01000068.1:0-8762 GCA_002297185.1 Christensenella sp. UBA767 | reverse complement strand
CTAAGCGTAAATGAGTTGACGAGCGGACGGCTCTGACACAGTTATTCGCTGTTTAGTGCGTTTTAGCCAAATACGGCGAGAAGGAAACCGGCTGCCACAGCCGAGCCGATCACCCCTGCCACGTTCGGTCCCATGGCATGCATGAGAAGATAGTTGCCTTTGTTGTATTGAAGTCCTACGGTGTTGGCAACACGAGCCGCCATAGGTACGGCGGAAACGCCTGCTGAACCGATGAGCGGATTGATTTTGCCTTTGGAGAGGACGTACAAGAGTTTGCCGATGAGAAGTCCGCAAACGGTTGCGAGGACGAAACCTGCAAGACCAAGGACTACGATAAGCAACGTCTTTGTCGTAAGGAAGGTTGCGCCGACTGCGGTTGCGCCGACCGAGATACCGAGGAACAACGTTACGATGTTCATAAGCGCGTTTTGTGCCGTATCGCTCAAACGCTCTGTAACGCCGCATTCACGCAAGAGATTGCCGAACATAAGGCTGCCGAGCAACGGTGCAACGGACGGCAAGAGCAAGGACACGACGACGGTAACGAGAATCGGGAAGATAATCTTCTCTTTCTTGCTGACCTTGCGAGTCGTTTGCATAACGGTCATGCGCTCTTTCTTTGTGGTGAGCAACTTCATAAAAGGCGGTTGCAAAAGCGGAATGAGTGCCATATACGAATACGCCGCCACAGCGATAGGTGCGAGCAAATGCGGCGCGAGGGACTTTGTGAGGAAAATAGCCGTCGGGCCGTCTGCACCTGCTATGATTGAGATTGAGGATGCCTCACCGCCCGTAAAGCCCAATGCAGCCGCAAGAATGAGAACGAGATAAATGCCGCCTTGTGCCGCTGCTCCGAGAATGAGCGAACTCGGACGAGAGAGCATCGGACCGAAGTCTGTCATTGCGCCGACGCCTATAAAGATAAGGCAAGGATAAACGCCCGTCTTAACGCCTATGTAGAGCATATCGAGCAGTCCGCCGTGTTGCAAAACGTATTGATAATTGACGCCTTGTTTCACCGCATCCCACATAATTGCATTGCCTTCGCTATCTACGCCGATTTGCGTAACGCCCGTCCACCACTCTGCATGGAAGATTTTGTCGCCGTCGAGTGCAGGAAGGTTGGTCAAAAGCATACCGAACGCAATACCCACGAGGAGCAACGGCTCGAACTGCTTTTTGATACCGAGATAAAGGAAGAAGAGTGCGATGATAATCATCACTATCGATTGCCAGCCGTTCGCCTCACCGAAGAGATGATATCCGCTCCCGTTCCATATATTTTTCAAAATTTCGCCGATATCCATAGTTTACCTCACAGAATTTCGACGAGTGGTGCGCCCGTTTGAACGCTTGCGCCCTTCTGCACGAACACTTGACCGACTTTGCCGTCTTTGTCGGCGTAAATCTCGTTTTCCATCTTCATGGCCTCAAGGATAATAAGCACGTCGCCTTTTTTGACTTGTTGACCGCTCGTAACCTTGATAGCGTTGATTGTGCCGGGCATCGGCGCGACGATTGCGTTTGCGCCTGCTGCTGCGACGGGTGCCGCTTGTTGAGGTGCAGCCGCTTGCACGGGTGCTTGAGCCACAGGTGTCGCAACGGGTGCGCTTTGCGGAAGTGCGGCATCGTATTCAGATTGAATAACCGCCTCGCCTTTTTCAACTTCTACTTCGTAAATTTTGCCGTTGAGAGTAACTTTGTAAATCATTATTTTTCTTCCTCCACTCTCTTGATGGATTTGAAACGCAACTCGTTGAGAGGCGTATTGGTTTCGTCGGCGACGATTGCCATAATCATAGCCGCATCGCGCTCGTCGGTGTTGATGAGTTTCAATTCACCGCAAGTGCCTTGCGCATATTGTTTTTCTTCGACTTGGGTATCATCCTCTTGTTTTTGCTCTTTCTTTTTCCAGAACGCCATTTTTTGTTTGGCGTTTTGGATTTTCTCATTCCACTCGGGGTGTTTTTCTCGCAATTTTTCACTGCCTTCGAAAATTTTGCCTTCGAGTTGAACGATGAGCATCAAAAGGATAAGAACGACGAACACTATTGCGATGCCGATGAGTGCCAAAAGCGCGGCATCACCGACCTTGAGCGCATCGTCCTTATTCATAATACCGCTTAAAAGCATATATCCCATATTTCACCTCATTCAATCGGTGCGATTGTGTATTTGACCACTTTTTCTTCTTTTGCCTTGCGAGCGGCAAAGAATTTTTCCGCGACTTGCGGGAAGAGGATGTAAGAAAGCACGTCCTCGTCGCTCTTTGCGGTGTCGCCGAGTTCGGCTTTGGTCTTTTCAAAGACGGGTTCGAGCGTATCTGCGTATCTGCCCTCAATCGGCTTTTCGTCGCCGAGAACCTTTGCCATGACGTCGGGATTGATAGGAGCAGGAGATGTGCCGTATTCGCCTCTGCAATACGCTTTGACTTCTTTGGAGATATTCTTGTATCTCTCGCCTGCAAGAACGTTGTTGGTTGCTTGAACGCCCACCATTTGGCTCATAGGAGTTACGAGCGGCGGATATCCGAGGTCTGCTCTGACCTTCGGCGTTTCTTCAAGCACTTGCTCGAATTTGTCCATAGCGTTTTGCGCCTTGAGTTGCGATACGAGGTTGGAGAGCATGCCGCCGGGGACTTTGTAATTGAGTGCGTCCGTATCCGTTGCGAGCATCTTGGGATTGAGCGTGCCGTCTTTGAGGTATCCGTCGCGGATAGGCTTGAAATAGTCGTTGACTTTCTTGAGTACTGCGTCGTCGAGTCCCGTCTCGTAACCGAGTTGTTTGAGGGCAAAGTTGATGGTTTCCGTTGCGGGTTGGCTCGTACCGCCGCTGAAACAAGAAGTTGCGGTATCGATCACGTCAACGCCCGCCTCGATTGCCTTCATATACGTCATATATGCCATACCCGTCGTGCAGTGAGTGTGCAAAACTACGGGGATTTTGACTTCATTCTTGATTGCGCCGATTAGCTCGTATGCCTCAAACGGAGTCATCGTGCCTGCCATATCCTTTACGCAAATGGTGTTTACGCCCATGTTTTCAAGTTCTTTTGCCATCTTCGCAAAAGCGTCGAGGGTGTGGACGGGGCTTTGCGTATAGCTGATTGCGCCGGACACCATTGCGCCGCATTTGAGAGCGGTTTTGGTTGCCGTTTCGAGATTGCGCAAATCGTTGAGTGCGTCGAAGATGCGGATAATATCGATGCCGTTGTCAACGGATTTTTCCACGAACATCTTTACCACTTCGTCGGGATAATGCTTGTAACCTAAGAGGTTTTGACCTCTTAAAAGCATTTGAAGTTTGGTATCGGGCATTGCCTTACGCAAATTGCGCAAACGTTGCCACGGATCTTCGTCGAGATATCTCAAGCATACGTCAAACACCGCACCGCCCCAGCACTCTACGGAATAATATCCCGCTTGGTTCATCGTGGGGAGAATGTCGGCAAATTTGGAATACGGCAAACGAGTCGCAATCAGAGATTGGTTTGCGTCTCTAAGCACCGTTTCGGTAAATAACACTTTTTGTTTTTTATTGTCGTTTCCCATAAGGGCCTCCAAAAAATAATTCGCTTGAATTATAACAAAATATTATTCTTAACACAATCTATTTGACAAACAAATAGATAAAAAATTATTTATATAATATTCAAAAACCGCAACACATCTTGCAATCTATACGTTTTGCATACGTTCGTATGATATTTTTCTGAGCAAACAGACCGTCTTTTGCAAAATCCAAAAACTTGCACGCAACGAAAATCCCGTCTGCGATTTGCAAACGGGACTTTGTTTTTTGACTGCAAAATTTTAATAATTCGCTTGATTACGCCTTTTTGAGACCGATGTTTATATCCATAAACTCAAGGCGGAGGAAGAGTTTTTGCACTCCGTCCTCTTCAGTCATTGTGAATACGCCGAAAGGCTCCGTCGTCGGATTGTCTTTTACTGCATATCCGAGGTAGATTGCCTTGTATTCCTTGCCGTCCGAGCCTTTGAGATATCTTATTGCGTATTGCGTATCGAACGTGAGTTTAAGCACGGTATCCGACGGAATGAGGTCGAGCAAGTTGGACGGAAGTTTCATATTTGCCGCAACGTATGCAAGAGCCTCTTTCACGCCTGCGTCCTCATAATCCAATCCTTCGATATTGAAACCGAGGCTGTGACGGATAAGTTCGAGCGCGCCTTTCAAATCCGCCGCCTCCAATTTGGCTTTGAAGCCGGGGAACATCGGTTCGACGTAGAAATTCAATCCGCCCACGATATCGAAAGAGGAAATCATTTCGCCAATATCGAAGTCGCCGAGCATACTTTTTATAAACGGCATATTGAGAATATTGGTGATGTTACCGAAAAGTCCGTCCGCCGTCTGAATTTGCGCATGGAGTGTGCCGTCTTTTTTGAACTCGAAATAGGACTCGTCCATATTGAGCGCAATACCTTCGATGAGGTTGAGCATACCGCTTTCGCCGTCCTCGCCGCCGTTGATTTGTCCCATAAAGTCGGTTACGGAATTGTCTATGGCAAATCTCGTATCTTCTTTGAATTGAGCAGGCTTTTCGTCCTCATTGCAAGCGACGAGCGCAAACGCGCAGCAACAAAGGGTGAGAAGAGCAATTATTATTGCGGATATTTTCACAAAATTCTTTTTCATTTTCTCATCCCCCTCAATAATTTATCGGCGTATAGCCCTTTATCGCATTGAAGTACGCAAGCGTAACAGCGTCAAAGTCGTTTGCGCCGTTTATTGCGTTGTATGCCGATTGAGCGTCAAAGCCTTCGATAGATGCAAACATTCTTGCGATTTGGTCGCATTTGATAACCTTATAATTGGCAAGTGCGTTGATGTCAGCCATACCCCAGCCTTCAAGCATCTTTTGAGTTGCGCCTGCGATAATAGCGTGTCCGAGATTGGACGGATGCGTCCAGTCCGCAAAGATGAGCGAGCGTCCCATGCCGTCTTGCGACAAATCGTTTTCGCCCACAGTCTCCGTGAAATCGTTAAACACTTTGTTGATGTCGAGAATATCGACTTTCATGTTCGGATTTTTCTCGTTGTATTCGTCAATCAATCCGTTAAGTTTGTCAAGAAGTTTTTGAGCGAGCGCACGCACTTTTTCAACCGTGTCGTAGCCTCTGTCCGCAAGCGCGCCGTATTCCGCATTATCCAAAAGCGTCGAGCCTTCATAGACGGGGTTATATACCTTTTGGAACACGATTTTTGCCGTGGGGTTGAGTTGTCTTAATCTCGCCACAATATCAACGATGTTTTGATATGTGCTTGGGAAGTTGAAAGTCGGGTCTTTGGTGTAAGCGTTTTCACCGTTAAATCTGTCGCCGTATTGAACGTCGTCGCTATCCCATCCGTACCACATAGACGGACGAATAACCTCGTCGCTGCCGCCGTCGTGCAAGTAATCGAACAAAGACTTATCGTCGTCGTATTTTGCACGCAACGCAGTCTCGTTTTCGTCGCCTGCAAAGCACGCTTGGTACCATCTGTCCGCGCCCGTCTTGTTCTGCTCGATGTCCGCCATTTCCATCATCAGCGAACCGAGGCTGAATTGCAACATATTGTTGCCAAGCACCGAGATATGAATAACGTCCGCTTGGGTGATATGCGTCTTGATGAGCGTAGCGGTCTCGTCGTCTCTGTTTACGATTTGCAAAAGTCCGTCGCCGTTGTCCTTGTCAACCATACTTCCCGACGTAAGATGCCCGGAAATGGAATGGTTGTAATAGTTCATATTGTTGACTCTTCCCACGAGTGCGTAATAACCGTAATTATCGCGCTCGGATACGGGAGACGGACCTATAAGTGCCTCCGCAATTGAGTCGCCGAGATAGACGATGGTAAGCTTATCGTCATCTTCGGGTTGTTGGTCGCACGCCACGAACGATACTGCAAGCACCGCAATCAAAAGCGTCGCGACGATGAGAGAAAGGATTTTCTTCATAAATACCCCCTAAAAGAATAAAAGCAAATATTATTTGCAACGCATTTAGTCTATATCAAAATTGCCTTTTTGTAAATACGAAAAACCAAAAAATCACCGATTGATTTCGACGATTTTTCCGATTATGCCTTTTCAACAAAAGACACCATTTTCATTCTTTGTTCTTTGACAGGTCTGTCGTTATAATCCGTTTGCACCTCGGCAATGCGGTCAACCGCGTCCATACCCTCAACCACTTTTCCGAATGCGGCGTATTGTCCGTCAAGGAATTTCGCGTCCGCATGGCAGATAAAGAATTGCGACGACGCCGAATTATAGAATTGACTGCGAGCCATAGAGATAACGCCTCTTTCGTGCGAGAGTAGATTGCTAACGCCGTTTACGCTAAACTCGCCTTTTATCGTCTCTTTACTTCCGCCCATACCCGTGCCTTTGGGGTCTCCGCCTTGAATCATAAACCCTGCGATTACACGGTGGAAAATAAGTCCGTCGTAAAAGCCCTCACCCACGAGTTTTTGAAAATTCTTCACCGTTATGGGCGCCACGGACGGCATAAGTTCCACGACGATTTCGTCGCCGTTCGCCATTGTGATTTTTACGTATTCGGTTGTTTTATTCGTATCGATAAATGCCATAAACACCTCTTTATATATCGTTTTTATGCGGATAAACCGCGTTTTATGTTACAAACTGTTCTTTGCAATTGCCGTAGCAACCGCCTTTGCGCTCGAGAACGCCCATTGCAAATTGTATCCGCCGCAATCCCCGTCTATATCGAGCGCCTCCCCAATTGCGTATGCGTTTTTTACCTTGAGCGACATAAGGTTTTCGTCAAATTCACGAACGTCCAAACCGCCCGACATAACCTGCGCAAGGCTTGCGTCGCCAAGACCTTCTATGGTGAATTTGTAGTTCTTTATCGCATTTGCGAGCGCGCTTATCTTGCCTGCCGCAACGTCCGTCGTCTCGCATCCTGCCGCCCATATTATGCGCTCTTGCACTTTGCTGTGGAACGTTCCCGTAAGCAGTTCGCCCACGGTAAGATTGTTGTCGCGCTTGCGCAAAATTTCTTCCACTTCCGCTTTGGAGTATTCGGGCATAAAATCAATCGTCAGCATATCCCCGATTTTTGCTCGGCCTCTGGCAATCTCGCTGGACATATTGAACACCGCAATTCCGCTCACGCCGAAGTCCTTGAAAAGCACTTCGCCCGTCTCGTAACAATATCCTATGCGCACGCCTGCTTTCACACGCACGCCCTGCAAACCTTTAAGAGCGTCTTTGTTTGTGCGGATAGGCACGAGAGACGGCACGTAATCGCGCACTTTGTGTCCAAGCACCTTATACAGCGAGAGGCTGTCTTTTCCAAACGTCGCAGGCGAACCTGTTGCAAGCACCACGTTGTCCGCTTGCATAGAAAACGCCTCGTTTGGACGATCTTCTTTGCGCACCACGCCGCTCACCGTAAACGAGTCGTTGAAAACGTCGATATTGTTCACCACGTGCGAAACGTACACGTCCACGCCGTTCCTCTCAACCGCCCTGCGCAATACGTCCAGCACGGATGCCGCACATTCGCTGTATGGATAAACGCGTTTGTCAACGACCTTGGTGAGCAAACCCATTTTCTCAAAACTCGCAATCGTGTCGTGTGCGTCAAACTTATCGAGAAACTCCTCGACAAAACTCGGCTTGTTGTAATGCACGATATTCATATCGAGGTTGGTAAGGTTGCACTTTCCGTTGCCCGTCGCAAGCAATTTCTTACCCACGCGGTCGTTGCTCTCCACAATCGCAACCTTGAGTGCCGTCGGCAATTGCGAGGCAAGAAACAATCCGCCTGCGCCGCCGCCTATAATGATAACGTCATAATTTTTGGTATTCATAGCCACATTCTACCACACCACGGCGCATAAATCAATTTTTTTCAAAAATTCCTCTCCGCCACGATCGCATTCTCAATCGCACAAACAATTATCTTCAATCTACCACAATTTTTGCGGAAATATCTAAAAACGCTTGTCAACCACGTGAAATTAGTGTATTATAACTCTTGCTTTGGAGGCATAGCCCAGTTGGTTAGAGCGCTACGTTGACATCGTAGAGGTCATAAGTTCGAGTCTTATTGTCTCCACCAATCGATAACTAAAAAGAACATAAACTTTTTAGAAAAGAGAGAAAGTCCTACAAGGGACTTTTTCTTTTTATATCGAAAATGTGTTTGTTTCAAATAAGCATAAAAATAATTGCTTAAATATTTATATCATTGCTCTCACAATGATCGGGATTCTCTCGGTTTTTGCATATCTATAGATTCACATGATGAGGATATAATAAAAAGGAATTCTACACAGTATACATACTATGTTAAGATTAACAAGTTTTTGTGTATCGATTGTATAAAGAAAGAATATTGTGGTACGCAAGTCGAACAAAATCGTCTTGCTTTAGGGTTACACTGCGATAATTAACCTTTATGAATTGTCGCAAACAATCATTAGCGAAATAACGTTTGTTAGCAATTTCAATCCATTGCACCCACATGTTTATACTATAATGTGCGATAATGCAAAAACATGAAACTACAACTCGCGGTATATTTCACCACGATAATGCAGTAAAAACATTATCCATAAATTGCGACATATCGTTGTCGCATTTTGATAAAGTATTCAAACACGGTGGATTGCGCTCGTTCAAGTATGACGGCGATTTCGGGATAACTCAGCCCGTTTTGTCTGCATTCGAGCGCAATTCTCATATTGCCTGTCAGATTTAGGCTCTCAACGATTGAATCATA
>DBJV01000064.1 GCA_002297185.1 Christensenella sp. UBA767 | reverse complement strand
ACATCGTTCGCAAGAGGGGAAGTCGGCACTCACATAGAAGAGTATCGCACTCTGGTTATGCCGCTCGTTCGCCAACGAAAAAACAACACTCGTTGGCTCACTTGTACTATTCGTCAAGTTCGGCGCTCAACAGCTCGCCGCCTTGCGGCTCGAAATTCCGTCTCCGAAAGACATATAATGTATATAAGTGCAATTTTATCAAAAGTCGATAAATTTTTCCAAACTAAAAATTGTGCTTGCGGCATCACTTAATATATGTTAATATAGTTTTGGTTATCATTATATTCAACAAAAGGAGGGGCTGAATTATGGCTCATTTAAGTGAGGCGGCTGTTGCTCAAATCAATATGATTTGCGACAGATACACCGACGAAAAAACCCCACTTATGATGATTTTGAGCGATATTCAAAAGGAATACGGATATATTCCTATCGAAGTGCAAGAAATCGTCTCTGAAAGAACGGGGATCTCAGTTGCGGAAATTTACGGCGTCGTGACTTTCTATTCTTTCTTCTCTTTGGCACCCAAGGGAAAATACGTCATCGGCGTATGTCTCGGCACTGCTTGCTACGTCAAGGGCGCACAACAAGTCATTGACAAGTTTAGCGAAGTGCTTGGCATCAAACCGGGCGAGACCACGAAAGACGGTTTGTTTACAATCGACGCATTGCGCTGTATCGGCGCTTGCGGTATTGCTCCTGCCGTTTCCATCAACGGACAGGTTTATCCGAAAGTTGCAGTCAACGCCATCCCCGGCATTGTTGACAGTTATAAGTCGAGGGAGGTTTGATTGAGATGATTAGAAATTTTGAAGAACTTGAAAATACTTGCAGAGATTGCTCGGCATGTATGGACGCTAAATTTACGGGACACGACGGCAAACGTCACGTCGTGCTTTGCGGCGGTACGGGCTGTCTTTCCTCACATTCCGACGAAATCAGAGAAGAATTTGTTAAACTCGTAAACGAAAGAGGTTTGCAAGACAGAGTTACCGTCAACCAAGTGGGGTGTTTCGGTTTCTGCTCGCAAGGTCCGTTCGTTAAGATTTATCCCGAAGATACGCTTTACAGAATGGTCAAAATCGACGACGTGAAAGAAATCGTCGAAAAAGACCTTGAAAACGGTGAAGTTGTGGAAAGACTCCTTTACGTCGATCCTATCACCAAAGAAAAAGTTTCCAAACAAGACGACATCACTTTCTATAAAAAGCAAGTGCGTATTGCGTTGCACGGCTGCGGCAGCATCAATCCCGAAAAGATCGAAGAGGCACTCGGCGCAGGCGCATTCAAAGGTCTTGCACGCGCGCTCCAAATGGACAGACAAGACGTCATCAACGAGATTTTGGCGTCAGGTCTCAGAGGTCGCGGCGGCGGCGGTTTCCCGACGGGCAGAAAATGGCAATTTGCATACGCTCAACCCGACGGCGACAAATACGTCGTTTGCAACGGCGACGAAGGCGACCCGGGTGCGTTTATGGATCGTTCCATCCTCGAAGGAAATCCGCTTGCGGTTATCGAGGGTATGATGATTGCAGGTTACGCAATCGGCGCACAAAACGGTTATTTCTACGTGCGTGCGGAATATCCTATCGCAGTCAATCGTTTGCGCATTGCAATCCGTCAAGCAGAAGAAATGGGATTGCTCGGCGACAACATTCTCGGCACAAACTTCTCATTCCGCGTACATATCCGCCTCGGCGCAGGCGCGTTCGTTTGCGGTGAAGAGACGGCTCTTCTCAACTCTATCGAAGGTCAAAGAGGTATGCCTCGTCCGCGTCCGCCGTTCCCGGCAGTCAAGGGCTTGTGGCAATCTCCGACTATCGTCAACAACGTCGAAACGCTTGCTTGCGTGCCTTACATCATGAGAGAGGGCGTTGACAAGTTCACTCAATACGGCACGGAAAAATCCAAAGGCACGAAGGTCTTTGCGCTCGGCGGAAAAGTCAACAACGTCGGTCTTGTGGAAGTGCCTATGGGTACGACTTTGCGCGAACTCATTTACGATATCGGCGGCGGTATTCCGAACGGAAAGAAATTCAAGGCTATCCAAACGGGCGGTCCGTCCGGCGGATGCCTCACGGCAGACGACCTCGACGCGCTTATCGACTTTGACAACCTCGTCGCAAAAGGATCTATGATGGGTTCGGGCGGCGCAATTGTCATGGACGAGGACAACTGTATGGTTGACGTTGCGAAGTTCTATATGGAATTTATCTGCGACGAGTCCTGCGGTAAATGCTCGCCTTGCCGTATCGGCACCAAGAGAATGCTCGAACTTCTCACCAAGATAACCAAAGGTCAAGCGACGATGGAAGATCTTGACAAGCTTATCGACCTTGCAAACAACATAAAAACCAACTCTCTTTGCGCTTTGGGACAAACCGCTCCCAACCCCATACTTTCCACACTTGCGCACTTCAAGGACGAATATATCGCGCATATCGTGGACAAAAAGTGTCCGGCGGCTGTGTGCAAGAGCCTTATGAACTACACGATTATCGCGGATAAGTGCGTGGGTTGCGGTCTCTGTGAGAGAAATTGCCCCACAAACGCTATCCACAGCACAAACTATATTGCGCCTAATCACAAACTCCCGTCCAGAGCAATCGATACGGAGAAGTGCATTAAGTGCGGTATGTGTATCTCCTCGTGCAGACTCAAAGCAATCGAGAAAAAGTAAAGAGAGGGAATTATTATGGCTAAAATAAATATCAAAATCGAAGGCGTCCCTTATCAAGTCGAACAAGGGTTGACCATTCTTGAGGCTGCAAAGGCTTGCGGTTACGAAATTCCGTCCCTTTGCGCATACAATCACGGCGAATGCTCCAGAGGTTCTTGCAGAGTGTGTCTCGTCGAGGCTACCGGCGCAAGAGGGCTTGTGGCGTCCTGCGTGTATCCCGTTGCGGATGGTATGGAAATCACCATTTCTTCCCCCAAAGCGGTGCAGGCAAGAAGATCGTCAGTCGAGCTTTTGCTTTCCAATCACAACCGTAATTGCCAAGAGTGCGACAAGAACGGTAAGTGCGAACTTTTGCACGTGGCAGTTCTCACGGGCGCAAGAGAGGGCATTTATAGCGGTGAGCAAACGCCCGTAACCGTTGACAATCTCACTCCGTCAATCAAGCGCGACACGAGCAAGTGCGTGCTTTGCGGAAGATGTATCGAAAGATGCAAGAATGCGCATGGTTTGTCCGTCCTCGGATTTGAAAAGAGAGGATTTAAGACTATCGTCGCACCGGCAGAGAATAGAAGTTTTGCAAATTCTCCGTGCATTTTGTGCGGTCAATGCGTGAGCGTTTGCCCCACGGGCGCGCTTATGGAAGTGAGCGAAATCGATAAGGTTGACGCTGCGTTCAAGGCTGGAAAATACGTCGTGGTTCAAGCGGCTCCTGCAGTTAGAGCGGCACTCGGCGAATAGTTTGGTATGCCTATCGGCTCGCTCGTAACCGGCAAAATGGTGGCGGCACTCCGTCGTCTCGGATTCAAAAAAGTGTTCGATACCAACTTCAGCGCAGACCTCACCATTATGGAAGAGGCAAACGAGTTGCTCGGAAGAGTGAAAAACGGCGGCGTGTTGCCCATGATTACGTCTTGCTCGCCCGGTTGGATCAACTATGCAGAGTATTACTACGGAGATTTGCTTAATCACCTTTCTTCTTGCAAATCGCCTCACGAGATGTTCGGCGCAATCCTCAAGACCTATTATGCGGAGCAAAACGACATCAAACCCGAGGACATGTACGTCGTGTCAGTTATGCCTTGCACTGCTAAGAAGTTCGAGAAAGAGAGAAAGGAACTCTCCGTAAACGGACTTAAAGACGTTGACGCCGTGCTTACCACGAGAGAACTCGCAAAGATGATTAAGCGCGCAGGCATTATGTTCAACAGACTTCCCGACGAGGAATTTGACAACGATATCGTCGGCGAATACACGGGCGCAGGCGTTATTTTCGGCGCAACCGGCGGCGTTATGGAGGCTGCTCTTCGTACGGCGGCGGCTGTTCTCGACGGTAAAGAACTCAAACACGTAGAACTCACCGAAGTCAGAGGTCTCGAAGGCATCAAAGAGGCAACTTACAACCTCGGCGGTATGGAAGTCAGAGTGGCGGTCGCGCACGGCATGAAGAAAAAGTCCTTTTTCCGCTCGTCAAGTTCTTCCTGCTCGCCCTTTACGATTTTATGCGCGTTTGTTATTATAAGGCTCTGTGCCGCCTGCCGGAAAATTTCTTTAAGCTCGACGGTCGGGATAAGACCTGTCGAAATAAGGTCGCGCAGGACGTTCCCCGCGCCAACGCTCGGAAGCTGGTTGGAG
>DBJV01000110.1 GCA_002297185.1 Christensenella sp. UBA767 | reverse complement strand
AGTAAATTAGGGTTGCCGTTCGGACAGTCCTTTCTTGTTATTCATCTATTTATCGCAATTATAATATAGAAACGAAAATCGGGAAATTTGAAAATTAAAATACAACAACAAGACTTTTTTAGTTATTCATTATACTCACTTATTCAAAGCTAAATAAGCGCGCAAAACAGATGAATAACGCGAAAGCACCCCGAGGGGTGCAAACCCAACGTACTGACGTACGTGATTTGCGAGACTCGGGGTGCTGACAAAGTTNNCGTGGGTTCCCTCAAGCAAAGCGCAGAGGGGGAACGACGATAGGGAAAACACATGAGGAAAGGGGAGATTGCATTTAGGGTTTCACACGTACACTCTATTAAAAGAGCCGTCCGATAATTGGACGGCTCTGACAAAGTTAGTCGCTGTGTTTTGCACGCTTATTTGAAGTAACGGTTCAAAAGACCTTCGAAAGCCCTACCATGACGTGCCTCATCACGTGCCATCTCATGCACTGTGTCGTGGATTGCGTCAAGTCCTTCTTCTTTAGCGCGTTTTGCAAGTTCGAATTTGCCGCTGGTTGCGCCGTTTTCTGCATCTACGCGCATTTCGAGGTTCTTTTTTGTGGAGGGGCTGACGAGTTCACCAAGGAGTTCACAGAATTTTGCTGCGTGTTCTGCCTCTTCGTATGCTGCCTTTTCCCAGTAGAGACCGATTTCGGGATAACCCTCACGGTGTGCCGCTCTTGCCATTGCGAGATACATACCGACCTCTGTGCATTCGCCCTCGAAGTTCGCTTTGAGACCTTCGTAAATGTCTTGCGGAACGTTTTGACCAACTCCGATCACGTGTTCTGCCGCCCAAGCCTTCTTTGTGCCGTCGTCTTTGATAAATTTGCTACCAGGGCAACCGCATTGGGGGCATCTTTCGGGTGCGCTGTCGCCTTCGTGAACGTATCCGCATATCGGACATACATATTTTGCCATAGTTATTTCTCCTTTTTATCTTTACTTTATTATTATGCCTTTTCGGCGTTGTTTACCTTTTTCGCGCACTCTTCGCAAAGTCCTCTAAACATAATTTGCGACTCAAGCACCACTTTTCCGCCAAAATCCACTATATCCTTTCCAACCTTGTCGGTATTGATGAAAACGTCGTCCACCCTACCGCAATGAATACAAGTGAAATGCGCATGTTCCATCGTGGTTTTGTCAAATCTTGACGGAGCGTCCTTGCACACAACCTCTCGAAGTTCGCCCTTGTGCGCCATATCCTTCAAAATGCGATACACCGTCCCGAGACTGATATTAGGCAATTCAACCTTTGCCTTTTCAAACACCATCTCGGCAGTCGGATGGTCGCAAGCGTCCTTGACAATTCGCGCCACCGTCTCTTTTTGTATCGTATTTCGTCTGTTCATAGTTTCCTTATTTGCTGCTTTCTTATTGATAACAATTCTTATTACCTATAATATATCATCATATCCAATATTTGTCAACACTTTTTCAAAAATAATTTTTGAATTTTTCAATGCGAAAAATTCCATAATTTACCGCCAATCACACGGAATTATCAAAGCGGCGGATTTCAAAACAACCCCATAAAAACGGACAAAAGAAAAACGACTTGCCGTAGCAAGTCGCTTTCTTTATAGTAGGTATTAAGATTACTTGAGTTCTGCAGTTGCGCCAACTTCTTTGAATTTTGCAACGAGAGCTTCTGCTGCGTCTTTGGGCATTGCTTCTTTGACGGTCTTGGGTGCGCCATCGACAACACCTTTTGCTTCGACGAGGCCAAGGCCTGTTGCATCTTTGACGACCTTGATAACTTGGACCTTGTTGGGGCCAACTTCTTTGAGGACGACGTCAAATTCGGTCTTTTCTTCTTCTGCGGGTGCTGCTGCAACTGCGCCTGCTGCTGCGACGGGAGCTGCTGCGCTTACGCCAAATTCTTCTTCAAGTGCTTTTACGAAATCGTTGAGTTCAAGGACTGTCATAGCCTTGATTTCTTCCATAAGTTTATTCAAATCTGCCATTTTTGTTTTCTCCGTTATTTTATTTTTTTGATTTTGCAGTCACGCGACTGCCAGCGACGTTACTCTGCCTTTGCCTCTGCAATCTTGTTCAAGCAAATAGCAAGTTTCGAGATAGGTGCTTGCAAAGAGCCAAGCATCTTCGAGAGCAAAATTTCCTTTGACGGAATTTCTGCGATTTGTTTCAATCCGGCCTCGTCCATGAATTCGCCTTCGACCATACCGCACTTTGTTTTCATCTTGTTGAATGCCTTGATGTTTTTAACAACGTACTTTGCAGGAGCGACTGCGTCAGTGGATGAGAATGCAACAGCTGTCGGACCGTTGAGAGCTTCGTCGAATTGGGTATAACCGAGTTCGTTGAAAGCAATCTTGACAAGGCGGTTCTTCAAAACTGCGTAATCAACGCCGTTTTCTCTGAGTTCTTTACGGAATGCAGTATCTTGTGCAACCGTAAGACCCATGTAGTCAACGATGACGATGGATTTAGCAGATTGGATTTTCGCTTTGATCTCTTCAACCTGTTGCTTTTTGGCCTCAAGAACTTCTTTGTTCATCTTTACCTCCTATAATAGTTGGCGGTTTCCACCGCGAAAAAATTAAAGCGTCATTCCAAAATGAGAATGACGCAAATATACGAAAGATATTGAGCGTATCCTCGGCAAGCGTTTAAGTGCTTACGGCAAAAGCCACTTGCTGTCTTTGGAACGCATATATAATACAATTTTTCCGCTATCTATGTCAACCGATTTTGCAAAATAGTTTTATAGAATACGGATTTTATTCACATTTTATTTTTCAATCTCTCCGTCCGAGCAAATGATTTTAAAATCATAATTCGCCCACGTAGAGGAATTTGTAATTTTGCCCCATTCTTCTTTCGTACCGAGATAATTGACCACCATGCCACTTCTCCTTTTATTCTATTTTACGACAAATTATACATTATCCCAATAATGCCGCACACTCGGTTGAAAATACCACTTACGATATAAAAACTTTTATAATTTGATAGCGTGCCAAATAGATAAAGAGCAAGAAAGAGCCGCACTTTCGGCACCCCACACTTTTAACCCAGCGATGCAAGCACACAGTTTATTCTATTTATAAAAACTGCGATATTTAGATGAAGAACTCTCATTCACATTTATGTATCGGGTGTGGGTGTCCCACCCTCTTGTCATTCCGAGCGATAGCGTGGGAATCCAGCCGTAGGCGCACAATGAATATTCCTTCAGCGCAATTTATATTGCGCCTAACGTTGCTCTTAGACAGGCGGAGCCTACGCAAAATCCTTCATTGCGATGATGACAACAAACTCGTTTATTGTCATAAATCGCA
>DBJV01000049.1 GCA_002297185.1 Christensenella sp. UBA767 | reverse complement strand
TATATCGCTTGCTTGGTGTGTGCGGCTACGCCTAGATTGCCACGTCACTACGTTCCTCGGAATGACATATGGAGTATTCCATATTTATTTCGTTCGGGTGTGGGTGTCCCACCCTCAATTATTAATTAATAATTATTAATTATTAATTTTTCACGACATATTTGACGCGACTTGCACCTAAGACATCTTGCAAGCGCGTTAGCAAATCTTCGCAGACGTCAACTTTTTGCGAGAATTGCATGAGTTTGTTGGTGCCGTTTTGGCGCACTTGCGCTTGGCAAGACGTTTCGCCCGGGTGCATCGCAAGGATGTCGGCAACCATATCTTTTTCAACGCCATTTTGCAAGAGAACGTACAGTATTCCGCTCGGTTTTGCGGTTTGGGGGGCGTTGTTTTTTGCCTCTGCTTTTTCGTTGTGCCAAAGTTCCGCTTTTTCAATGCTGATTTTCGGCTCGCTTTCGTCTCTAAGGTCTATCTTGCCATAGACTTTGAGAGGGGCGTCTGCACCGAGCAATTCGCCGTATTTTTCGTATGCGCGCGGATACATGGAGAACGCAATTGATCCCATTCTGTCCTCCACTCTTCCGACTGCGAATTTTTGCTGCTTGGAAGTGGCTTTTTTCTCGAAAGAGGACACTATGCAGCCGAATTTGACGCTCTTATTTGCGAGGTTTTGGTCAACCGCCATTTCGACGTTGCCGTCCTCGTCCGCTTGCTCGACGTAGAGTTGCGCCGTGTCGAAATCGAACTCGTGTCTGTCGTCGCGATAATCGTCGAGGGGGTGTCCCGAAAGGTACATTCCGAGGACTTCTTTTTCGTATTTGAGGATCTCGGACTTGGGATATTCGGGCGTTTCCGTATATTTTATTTCCGTGTCCTCGATAAGTTCGTCAAACAGCGACATTTGTCCCGAAATTTTGCTCTTTTTGTCCGCAAGAACGGTGTCCATAATGCGCTCGTATGACGACATGAGCGTGGCGCGCGTTTTGCCGAAACAGTCCATTGCGCCGCCTTTGATAAGGCTTTCTATCATACGCTTGTTGACTTGTCCTGCGCATCTGTCGAGGAAGTCGCGGATGTCCTTAAATTCGCCGTTTTGCGCTCTCTCGGTAAGCACGTATTCCATTGCCTGCTCGCCCACGTTCTTGATGCCCATAAGACCGTATCGCACGTTGTCGCCCTCAATTGAGAAGTTCTTTTGCGAACGGTTGATGTCGGGTGAAAGCGTCTTTACGCCCGTGCGCTTGAGGTAGTTCATATAGTGTTTCACTTCGTCGGCGTTGGTGATGCGGTTGTTGACGACTGCCACGATGAAGTGAGTGGGATAATAGCACTTGAGATACGCCGTCTGGTACGTGAGGAAGGTGTAGGCTGCGGCGTGCGATTTGTTGAAAGCGTAACTTGCAAACTTCAAAATCTGGTCGAAGAGGTGGTTTGCAATCTCTTCGCTGACGCCGTTTGCGACTGCGCCGGGGACGTACTTGCCCGTCTTGTCGCCGTCAAGTTTGCCGCCGTGCAGGAAGATGTCGCGCTGTTGCTCGAGGACGGACAGTTTTTTCTTGGCGATAGCACGTCTCATGATGTCTGCGCCGCCGAAACTGAATCCTGCGATTTTTTGCGCGATTTGCATGACCTGCTCCTGATACACTATGCAGCCGTAGGTGTTTTCAAGTATCTCTTTGAGGAGCGGATGGGCGTATTGCACCTTATCGGGGTTGCGTTTGCCCTCCAAGAACAAGTCGATAAATTGCATCGGGCCGGGACGGTACATGGAGATACCTGCGACGACGTCCTCCAAACAGTCGGGCTGGAGTTGCGCCATAAACTTTTTCATGCCGCCACTTTCAAGCTGGAACACCGCCTCGCAGTCGCCAGAGGCTATGAGTTCATATACCTTGTGATCCTCGTAGCCGAGTTTGTGGAAGTCGAGGTCTATGCCCTTGTCCGCTTTGATGAGTTTGAGCGCCTCGTCGATGTCGGTGAGGGTTTTAAGTCCCAAAAAGTCCATTTTGAGAAGTCCGAGTTCCTCAACGATGACTTTGTCGAATTGGGTGGTGATTACGTCGCCGTTTCTCGAAAGCGCGCAATGCTCGACGATAGGGTCTGCGCAGATAACGACGCCGGCTGCGTGCATGGAGGTCTGCCTCGGCATGCCTTCCAGTTTCATTGCAACGTCGATAACCATCTTTGCGGACGGGTTGTTGTCGTAGAGTTTTTTGAAGTCCTCACTATAAAAGTCGCTGCCTTCCGTCAAAACTTGCGGCAAAAGCGGCTTGCCCATTGCGGGGATTTCCTTAACCCAGTTTGCAGACTCGCCGTACGGCACGTCAAATACTCTCGCGACGTCCTTGACGACAGCCTTTGCGCTCATAGTGGAATATGCGATAATCTGAGATACGTTGTCTTTGCCGTATTTTTTTATGCAATAATCGATGATTTCGGGACGGCGCACAAAGCAGAAGTCCACGTCGAAGTCCGGCATTGATACACGCTCTTCGCTCAAAAATCTTTCAAAGAGCAAGTTGTATTTGAGAGGATCGATGTCCGTTATGCCTATGCCGTATGCGACGATAGAGCCGCAGCCGCTGCCTCTGCCGGGGCCTACGGGGATGCCCATTTGCTGCGCTGCATGCACGTAGTCCCACACGATAAGGAAGTAGCCGTCAAAGCCGCATTTATGAATAACGCCAAGTTCGTATTCGAGGCGTTTTTCAATGGTCTCGTCGATATATCCGTATTTGCGTTTTACGCCCTCGTATGCGAGATCGCGAAGGTATTGCGCCTCGTCTCGGTCCCCCATTTCCTCGTTGGTGTATTTAGGGATGATCGAGGAGTGTTTGGTGATGAAATAGTCGCCGTCAACCTTGTCCGCAATCTCTCTCGTGGTTGCGATTGCCTCGGGACACCAACTGAAAAGTTCCGCCATTTCATCGCCCGTCTTGAGATAAAATTCGTCAGTCTCGAAACGCGCGTTGTTTATCTCGCTCTTCTTGCAGCCGAGCGTGATGCACATCATCGTGTCTTGCATGTCGGCGTCCTCTTTTTCGATGTAGTGGACGTCGTTGGTGGCAACCACTTTTACACCGATTTCGCGCGAGATTTGGCAAAGAGGATTCATAACTATTCTATCCTCTGCAAGATGATGGTCTTGAAGTTCGATATAAAAATCACCGGGCGCGAACATGTCTCGCATCTCGATTGCAAGATTCTTTGCAGCCTCGTACTGACCTGCAAGAATGAGCCTCGGGATTTGTCCTGCAAGGCACGCGGAAAGACAGATAAGTCCCTCGCTATGCTCTTTGAGGTGTTTGAGGTCTATACGCGGTTTCATATAAAAACCGTCAACAAACGCCATTGACGAGAGTTTCATAAGGTTCTTGTAACCCGTCATATTCTTTGCAAGCAAAATGAGGTGGTAGCGTTGTTTAAGCACGTCCGCAGTCTTTGCGTACATGTCGTCCGCAACGTAAAATTCCTCGCCGATAATGGGCTTTATTCCGTCTGCACGCAGAACGGATACGAACGTATGCACGCCGTACATGTTGCCGTGGTCGGTGATTGCGACTGCGTCCATACCTCTCGCTTTAAGTGCGTCGCAAAGAGGGTGCGTTTTTATCGTCTTTTTGGGATCGGACGGATCGGGTGCGACTTGTAATAGTCTGACTGCGCCGTCCAAAAGACTGTATTCGGTGTGTAGATGAAGATGTACGAAATCTGTCATTTGTGTTCCTTTATGTTTCGCACTTCGTGCGAGTGATATTTTTGGCTTGCACCAAAAGTGATATTGTTGCTATGCAACAGTGATATTGCGGCGTTGCCGCAGTGATATTCGCACTTCGTGCGAGTTGAGGAGTATTCCATTCAGGTGTGGGTGTCCCACCCTTTCGTCATTGCGAGCGCAAGCGTGGCAATCTAGCCGCAGGCGCATTTCGCTACGCTAGATTCCCACGGTCACTTCGTTCCCTCGGAATGACAAGAGCAAAAGTCGTCGCCGTGGCAAAGACAACTCACAAGTTCATTGTCTAACGCCACGCTAGCCTTCTTGCTCTGCTACCGCACAACCGATACACGCTATCAGTTCAAGCATGGATAAAAACTCCTGTCACAATTTCGCTATATCGCTTGCTTGGTGTGCGCACACCTTGTGTGCGATTGGAATAATCCTCAATTATTAATTAATAATTATTAATTATTAACTCAGCTTTCAAAGCCTGCAAGTTCTACTATCTTTCTCAATCTGTGATTGAGACAACTTTTGCTCACTCCGAGGATGTCGGCGAGTTCTTGCAACGTCGCCTCGGGATGTTCCGCTCTTGCGTTTGCCGTGTCTTTGAGGGACGGGGCAAGGCTGTCAAATTCGTCTCTGTTTTTGAGTTCGCCTATGGCAAGCAGTTGTTTGCTTGCGGCGGCAAAGGTTTTGTCGAGGTTTGCCGTTTCGCAAATTATGGCGCGGTTGAGGCTGTTAGCAGTCTCCCTCTCGTCGATGATTGATTGAAGTTTCAGCACGCTATCCACAAGGTCGAGTTTGGCAAGGATTTTGACGATGTCGTCCTTGTCCTTGACGTAGAGCAGTCTATGCTCGCCTCTCTCGCTCATACGAGTGTTTATGCGAAGGTCGCTCAAAAGTTCCATAACGTCGGCGGCAAAGAGGTCGTCCTCGAGTTGCAACTCGAAATGATATCCGTCTCTCTTTTCCTTTTGGTTTGCGCCCGACGGCACATATACGCTGCCACAGCCGAGGAACAAGCCTTTGAAGTAGGCAAGTTTGCACTTTTCCGTGCGAACGAGGTCTTGCGGAACGCCCTCTATAAAACTCATATATTCGTCGGCGTTGACTTCCATAAGTCCGAAATCCTGCAATGCTTGCTTTGTAAATCCGCTCGGCACTTGAAGAACGCACACTTGCGCACCCTGTCTTACGCCGCTTTTTGCCTTGTCAAAGGATAGTTCGAAGTCGGCAGGATAGATTTGCTTGAACAAATCGACGATTTTCAATCCCTCTTCGTAACTGTCCAGTTGCAGGCACAAATTCTGCCTTTTTTTGACAATTTCTATACTTCCGCACGCCTTTGAAAGCGCGCTCAAAAACGCGGTTATCTCGTCGCGTGACGTGGGCAATGTCCCAAGCAATTCGTTGTGTGCGTCGTCTTTGAAACTCATATTTTTATCCTTTCCATTCTCTCTTGTCTTTGAAGGCGGCAACTCGTCCGTCTATTCCGAAAACTCTCTCGAGTGGTATGTCGTGCGCCTTGATAAACTCGGCGGTTTTGTCAAATTTTCCTGTCTTTTTTGTGTCGTGTGCGTCGCTGCCGACGATGAAATTTACGCCGCTTTCCTTGAGCGTATCCGCCCACTCTTCAAGCACGTCGAGGTGCTTTTCGTTGAGTTCGATATACACGCCCGTCTCTCTCGCCTTGTCGCAAATTCTTTTTACGTCAACGAGCGCGCGGTGGTTGAGGTGCGCAATCGTATCGACGGGGAATTTGTCCATAACCGCAAGATACGCCTCGGTGTTGAGTCTGATAAGTTTCTGCCTCGTCTTTTTGGAGCAAAAGCCGTTCTCAAACAGCCAACGTCTTGCATATCCTCCACGCTTTTCGCCGCAAAAACCGATATATCTGTGAAAGCCCACGATTAGCACGTCCGCATCTCGTATCACGTCGCTCGGCACGTCGATATCGCCGCTTGTGTTGACCAAATTTGCCTCGACGCCGTGCAATACTTTGACTTTGCAGTCGAGAGAGGCGATTTGCGCTTTTTGCTTTTGCCACTTGCGCTTTGTCAAGTGAAATATCGTGCTTGAAAAGCTGTGATCGGTTATGGCAATTTGCTCAAGACCTATCTCATCCGCTTTTTTGGCGTGCGAAAGAATGGAGCATCGCCCGTCGCTTGCAAAAGTATGAAGATGATAGTCGCAACAAATTTTCATATACGCTCACATACGCATAGGCGCGCACACCCACGCTATACTGAATTATTGTATATTAAATTATAAAATTTTTCAACACATACTCGCTAATTTCCTCACATAATTTGAAAACGTATAAAATCTTACAAAAAATCACTTTATCAGCACAAACTCTTCCTCGAGAAAAACGCCCGTATTTTCATACACTCTTTTTTTGCAAAGTTCGACAAGGTATAGATAATCTTCCGCGCTTGCGCCGCCCTCGTTGACAAAAAAATTAGCGTGCTTTTCGCTTATCCGCGCGCCCCCTCTTTTTTCGCCTTTGAGAGAGCAGTTTTCAATGAGTTTTCCGCTTGCGATTTCGCCGTTTTTGAACACGCTGCCGAGAGAGGGCAAACTCGGCTGTTTCATGCGCCTGAACGAGAGATATCTCTTTGCCTCGCTTATAGACTTTTCGAGCGGTTTTTCATCTAATTTCAGCATTACGTCAAGCACCACTCCGCTAGCGCCACGCCTATATGAAAAGTGCAAATCTTTTGCGCAAATCTCTTGCTCCTCTATTTTGTCGCAATTTGCACAATCGAGGTTTAATATATGAGTTTTGTATATATAAACACCTATTTGTGCGCCGAATGCACCTGCATTCATTTTCGCAGCGCCGCCGACAGAGCAAGGCACACCGCTCAAGAATTCAAGCCCCCCAAGCCCGTTTTTTCGCCCCTCGCTTATCACGTCGTTTATAGGCGCGCCGCACTCGCAAACGGCAAAATTGCCGTCTATTTTTACTTTGTTTAACGCCTTCGTGCTTATCAACACACTCTCGCAAATTCCGTCGGAAATGAGAGTGTTAGAGCCTTTCCCAAGCATAGAAAAGCGCATGTTTTCATCGCTTAAAACGCGCACGATTTCAATCAATTTTTCCGTGCTTTCGGGCATAAAAACGTATGCTTTTCCACCGCCCTTAAACGTCGATATTTGCCTTGCATCGGCAAGATAAAATTTGCAATTCGTTTGCGCCGCTATATATTTTTTTAAGTCCACAGTCTATTATATGTGTAACTTATTAACGGAATGTGCTTGTTCGCAGACGTGATAGAAACCGCCGTCCGCGAACTTGCAGAGCGGACTAAAATAACGCACACTTATTCAAGGTGTTCTTATACACGGTATGTGCATCTTCGGAGACGGAACTTCGAGCCGCAGGGCGGCGAGCGGATAAGTGCCGAG
>DBJV01000050.1:7449-10473 GCA_002297185.1 Christensenella sp. UBA767 | reverse complement strand
AGAAAAAACGTATGCGTCGCTCTCGCCGTCTATATAAAAGGCGATGTCGCAACATGCGATTTTCTCGGGCGTTTGGGACACGGGTACGACGTCAATCTCGTCGGCGTAGGCAACCTTGTTTTGCAAATCCTTAAGATATGGCTTTTCAAAATTCTCGGCGTTTTTGAGTGGGCGCACGATGTCTTGCTCAAAGAGCATCTTGTCTATGTTGCCGTCAAGATAGGCAAACATACATTCCTTTTGGCCGACGAAAAGACGGCGGCATTTGAAGTCGTCGCTATTAGAGAAAGTCGATTTGAGAAGTTGCTCTAACTCTGATATATTCACAAGCGCATTTTTGCCAAAAGACAATGTTTATACGCACAAAACGTTATATAAAGTTTGCATTCGTGCAAAATCGACATAAACTGAAATATAAATATGGGCTTTGCGCCGTGCGTTGCTTTGTGTGCGGCATAAGCAGAAAATGCGGATAAATTGCGAGTAAAAAGATAGGAAAATCAAGATAGATATTGACATGGCAAGTTTATATTGTTAAACTATTTGTATATCTTGATTAGGAGAAAGTTATGGACGAAAACGTCACACAAGCAGTAGAGGCTCAAGAGGTTTGCGAAGAGCAAAAGCCGAGCGGAATACTTGCAGATTACAGCGTTAAATACGCCGAGAAACAAGCCAAAAAAGAAAAGCGTCAGGGCGTGATGCAGTTTATCAAATACGCACTTTGCGCAGCAAGCGCAGGCATCATTCAAATCGTGCTTTTCTCCATATTGGACGCAGTTATTCCGTCCAACGGAAAGACCATACACTTCATTGTCGAAGATATGGATCTCGGCACGTTTATCGCAACGACGGTGGCACTTTGTGCGTCTATTCTTTGGAACTTCACGTTCAACCGCAAGTTTACGTTTAAGGACGCAAGCAACGTTCCAAAGGCAATGATTTTGGCGTTCCTGTTCTACGTGCCGTTCTATCCCTTCCAAACTTGGTACGTACATACGATTAAGCAATTGCTCATCGCACCTATCGGGGAGACGGGCGCAGGCATACTTGCGGAAGGCACGGTTATGGTCATCAACTTTGCGCTCGAGTTTATGTGGCAAAAGTTTGTGGTGTTCAGAAAGTCCAAAGCGAAAAAAGCCGAAGAAAAGGCAGAAATTGCCGCAAGCGAAGGCGCAAGTCAAACGACGGACGAGCAAAACGGCGCAAATGAACGATAACAGACAAAAAATACGATAAAAGGACGGCGGAAACGCCGTCTTTTTGGTAGGAAAAATTAATTTTGAGAATTGGCGGCAAAACGGTTTGAAGATAGCGTTTTTTATGATAAAATACAAAAAATTTTTATAGAGGTGAAATATGGCAAAGTATTCTCAAGAACCCTCGAGGACTTTCAGCGAGTATCTGCTTATCCCCGGATATACGTCGGAAAAATGCATTCCTGCAAACGTCAGTTTGCAAACTCCGCTCGTCAAGTTCAAGAAAGGCAAAACGCCCAAAATCACGTTGAATATTCCGCTCGTTTCGGCAATTATGCAATCGGTCAGCGACGACAAAATGGCTATTGCGCTTGCCAAAGAGGGCGGAATTTCTTTTATATACGGCTCGCAATCTCCCGAAAACGAGGCGAATATGGTGCGCAGAGTCAAGGCATACAAGGCAGGCTTTGTGGTGAGCGACAGCAACCTCACTCCCGACGATACGCTCAAAGACGTGCTTGACCTCGTTGAGAGAAACGGACACAATACCATTGCCATAACGTCGGACGGTACGTCAAACGGCAAACTTTTGGGTATGGTTACAAGCAGGGATTATCGTGTGTCGAGAATGTCGCTCGATGACAAAGTGTCCACATTTATGACTCCGAGAGAAAAACTTGTGGTTGCGCAATCGAACGTGACGCTTTCCGAGGCAAACGATATCATTTGGGATAACAAACTCAACACGTTGCCTATCGTGGACGACGAGGACAGATTGCTCTATTTCGTGTTCAGAAAAGACTACGAGCAGCACAAAGAAAATCCGCTCGAAGTGCTTGATAGCGAAAAGAGATATCTCGTCGGCGCAGGTATAAACACGCTCGATTACGAAAAGAGAGTGCCGCTTTTGGTTGATGCAGGCGCAGACGTGCTTTGCATAGACAGCAGCGAGGGATACACCGTCTGGCAACAAAAAACCATAGATTTTATAAGATCCAAATACGGCGACAGCGTGCTTGTGGGCGCAGGAAACGTCGTGGATAGAGACGGATTTTTGTTCCTTGCAAAGGCAGGTGCGGATTTCGTCAAAGTCGGTATAGGCGGCGGCTCTATCTGCATCACACGTGAAACCAAGGGTATAGGCAGAGGTCAGGCTACCGCACTTATCGAAGTGGCGGCGGCTCGCGACGAATACTTCAAGGAAACGGGCGTATATATCCCCATTTGCTCGGACGGCGGAATCGTGCAGGACTACCATATGTCGCTTGCGCTGGCTATGGGTGCGGACTTCATTATGCTCGGCAGATATTTTGCAAGGTTTGACGAAAGCCCCACGGCAAAACTCAATATCAACGGCAACTACGTCAAAGAATATTGGGGCGAGGGCAGCAACCGCGCGAGAAATTGGCAACGTTACGACCTCGGCGGAAAGAGCGGACTTTCATTTGAAGAGGGCGTTGACTCCTACGTTCCGTATGCAGGCAAACTCTCCGATAACGTGCGCAAGAGCCTCTATAAAGTGAAATCCACCATGTGCAATTGCGGCGTTACGACAATCGAGGATTTGCACAAAGACGCAAAACTCACGCTCGTGTCCGCAACAAGCATCGTCGAAGGCGGCGCGCATGACGTTATGATAAAAAATAAAAATTATTAATTGATTTTCGCAAAAATTAATAATTAATAATTAGAGCAAAAACCGTCGCTGTGGCAACGGCAACACGCAGGTATGCGCATTGCCTAACGCCACGCTAGCCTTATTGCTCTACTACCGCGCAACCGATACACGCTATCAGTTTAAGCAGGGATAAAAACTCCTGCCACA
>DBJV01000050.1:5261-7437 GCA_002297185.1 Christensenella sp. UBA767 | reverse complement strand
CTTGCTTGGTGTGTGCGGCTTACGCCTAGATTCCCACGCTACGCTCGGAATGACGAGAGGGTGGGACACCCACACCCGAATATAAAAAAAGGCACTCGCGAGAGTGCCTTTTGTAATAATAAAAACATAAAATCTAAAAGGCTGTAAAATAGATGAAGAACAAGAAAGCACCCCGTGAGGTGCAAACCCAACGTACTGTCGTACGTGATTTGCAAATCATGGGGTGCTGCCGCAGTTATTCGCTATTTTACAGCCTTTTAGTTGATGCCTTGAGCGAGCATCGCCTCATACACCTTCTTGAAACCGGCAAGGTTTGCACCCTTGACGAGGTTGTAATCAAGACCGTATGCGTTGAGGGCGTCGCAGATTTGGTTGTGAATGCCTTTCATGATTTGTTTGAGTTTTGCATCGACTTCTTCTGCCGTCCAAGAGAGACGTTCGCTGTTTTGAGACATTTCGAGACCGCTGGTCGCTACGCCGCCTGCGTTGACCGCTTTGGACGGAGTGACGAGAACGCCGTGAGATTGCAAGTATGCGATTGCCTCGTTGGTGGTAGGCATGTTGGAGACTTCGTTGAGTACGGGAACTCCGAGTTTGACCATAGCCTCAGCATCCTCGAGGAGAACTTCGTTTTGTCTTGCGCAGGGCATATAGACGTCTGCTTTGACGTTGCCCCAAGGTTTCTTACCTGCGACGAATTCGCAGCCGTATTTGTCTGCGTAATCTTGCACTTTGTTGCGGTTAGATGCACGCATTTCGAGCATGTAATCGATTTTTTCACCGCTTACGCCGTCCGGATCGTAGATGTATCCGTCGGGACCGGAGAGGGTGATGACCTTGCCGCCGAGTTCGGTGATTTTTGCAGCTGCGCCCCATGCGACGTTGCCGAAACCGCTAAGGCAGAAGGTCTTGCCTTTGATTTGTTCGCCTTCGTGTTTAAGCACCTCGTCGAGGAAGTACGTCGCGCCGTAACCCGTTGCCTCGGGACGGATAAGGGATCCGCCGTAGCTCAAGCCTTTGCCGGTGAGAACGCCGTTTTCGTAAGAACCGACGATTTTCTTGTATTGACCGAAGAGATAACCGATTTCTCTTCCGCCTACGCCCATGTCGCCTGCAGGAACGTCCATGCTGGGACCGATGTGGCGATAAAGTTCGTTCATAAAGGATTGGCAGAAACGCATGATTTCAGCGTCGCTCTTGCCGGTGGGATCGAAGTCCGCGCCGCCCTTTGCACCGCCCATAGGAAGGGAAGTGAGGGAGTTTTTGAAAGTTTGTTCAAAGCCGAGGAACTTCATTGCGTCGAGGTTGACGTCTTTTTGGAAACGCAAGCCGCCCTTGTACGGTCCGATTGCGTTGTTGAATTGGACACGGAAACCGCGATTGACGTGATAAACGCCGTTGTCGTCCATCCAAGGTACGCGGAACATGATTTGTCTGTCAGGCTCTACGATGCGTTCGAGGATAACGTTCTTTCTCATCGTTTCTTCGTGTTGCTCGACGGCAGGTGCGAGAGACGTGAGAACCTCTTTTACAGTTTGCATAAACTGGGGTTGTCCCGGGTTTTTCAATTCGGTCTGTTCAATGACTTCACTGATATATGACATATTTTCCTCCTAAATTGCGGCTTTCGCCTGTGTATTTTTATAATATACTGCAATCGGATTAAAAGCAATATCTAAAATAGAATCAATTCGTGCGAGTTTTAAGATTAAAACGCGAAAACGAATTATATGCACACAAAAAATGCGGATTGTATTAATAATAATTGCGCCGAATGCAAGCAAAAATCGTCGCTGTGGCAACGGCAACACACACGTATGTGTGTTGCCTTAGCCACGCTAGATTTATTGCTTTTCTAACCGCACAATCGATATACGCTATCAGTTCTTGCAGGAATAAAAACTCCTGCCGCAGTTTCACTATATCGCTTGCTTGGTGGGTGCGCACTTCGTGCTTGTAGGGAAGATTGGATGTGGATGCTCACAACATCTTTTCGTGGGGTTATAAACTACGGCTCCGCCTGTTTACGAGTGACGTTTATTAAGCGGTAGAAAAACATCAAGCCGATAATTTTGCGGAATTGTGGCGAGTGTTTTATATCTGCTTGATATAAGAGCAAAAAATTAGCGGCGCGATTAGAAAAGCAAAATGCAAATGCGATTTATGACAATAAACG
>DBJV01000050.1:0-5231 GCA_002297185.1 Christensenella sp. UBA767 | reverse complement strand
ATCGCAATGCAGGATTTTGCGTAGGCTCCGCCTGTTTACGAGTGACGTTAGGCGTACTTTGCACGCTAATGGAATATTCCATAAATGCGGCTTACGCCTAGATTGCCACGTCACATTGTTCCTCGCAATGACAGCAGGTGGGACACCCACACCCGAACTACATTTCTCCATATGTCATTCCGAGGAGTAACGAATGTTGCGACGTGGGAATCCAGCGTAGCGAAATACAAAATTCTCCACAACTGCGCCTCTGGCGCAATATCACTTTTGGCATTAGCCAAAAATATCACTTGCGCAAAGCGCAAATATAACTGTGCGTAAACACAATATCACAATTTTTTAGGAGGGGTGGGACACCCACACCCGAATAAAATATATTAAAAGCCACATATTCGCTTGCAAATCCATACGACCACAATCTGTTGTGGCGAGAAAATTTTGTGAAAATCGTATTGAAATATGATTTTTGTTATGATATGATAGAAAAGTAATATTATATATATTGTGCGCACGCTTACATACGTGGGCGTGGGCATGAGAAGTTAAGGAGAACATTATGAGCCAAAATCAACAGTACCAAAAGGTCAAGTTGTATCGTGCACTTAAAATCGTGTTCTATATGCTTGGTCTTCCGCTGTTTATGGTTGCCGTGTGTTTCACGACAGTCAAGTTCCTCGGTCACGACCCGTTCATGGGCGACACGGTGAGCACGACAGCGCTCGGTTTCTTTATGCAAATCGAGTCGTACGTCACCGCACCTGCTCTTTACGGCGTTTGGATCGCATTTGCTCTTTGGGCGGTTATTTCAATCGTGCATATCATCCTTGCAAAAACGGTGAAAAGCAGCCGAGTGAGAATGTTTGCGGTTGTCGCGACGTGTCTTGTAGTTATGCTCTTGACAGGTTTCGTTATGGACGCGGTGTTCGAGTCTCAAATCGAGCAAATCGCAGCCGATACGAAGAAAGCATACGGAGACGGTGTTACGGTTGCCGATTATAAGACGCAACTTTCCTATTATCGCAACCTTTCCTCAAACGCTTTCAAAAAGAACGAGACGAACAACCTTATTGAAAAAATCGATTTGATTAAAAAAGCCTACAACGTCGAGATGGAAGGCAAAGACAAGAGCGGTGTTGCGGGCAACATTTCCAACGAGCCCGTAACGTACGGCTATCTCATCTCTGACGAAGAGGACGGAATGGTCGAAGTTGGTGTGGATATCAGCTTTACGACCGATACGGACACAGGTGCATCCAAAGTTAACGTCGATAAGAACAACAACATTGAGCCGGGCGACGGCATGATTACCGACGTTGAGAGAAATCAACTTGTCGAACTTAAACCGATTGACGGAAAACTCGTCATCAACGGCAAGACCTATTCCAACTATTGGTATAAAGAGAAAGGCTACAAAACCGTTCAATATAACGAAAAGAAGGGCAAATGGGAGACCATAACCGCAAATGCCGACAACGGTCAATACGTTTACGTGTGGTACGCCAAAGATTTGATGCCCGTCGGCACCGTATATGTTGACGCAGACGGAAAAGAACTCCCCGAAGGCGCGGCAGGCGGAACGGTAAGCGTTATCAACACCACAGAAGGCGACTACGGCACGGGTATTTACAATCCCAACGGATTGTTCTCCGACGGTTGGGTATTCAGCCTTTACAACGTTCTCGATATCCTCGAGGATTATTATGAATCTCAAGCTATCGTGACTTCCGACACTTATGCGGACGAAGTTGCGATGGTCGTTCAAAACGCAATTGCCTCTCGCGATATGTACTATACGTCCGAGGCAAGCGCAAGAGAGAGTGCTTACTACGATCAAGAAGTTTATTTCACGGACAGATTCTCCTTGACGCACGGCAGACTCGATTATCTTGTGGCGCAAGTTGGCGCATTGCTCGGCGACAACCAACTCTTCGACTTGTTGCTTGACAAGAACTCCAGCGGTGACTACGGCGCAAGTGAAATTCTCAAGAAACTCGGCGAAAAGATTCCTCTTATCAACAGCATTTCCATCAATTTCGACGGTCAACAAACGACTATTGCAAATATCATTGCTCCTATCCTTACCAAACTCGAAAACGGTTGGAGCCTCAAAGATATGGGCGCGGATATGAACAGCACCGTCGGTAGCACCACGCTTGGCGGACTTATCAAATCCTTGGTCGGCGTTGACGATAGTTACGAATTGAAGAATGCAAGCCTCGTGTTGATTTACAAGGGCGAAATCTTCGGAGAAAAGAAAGATCACCTCTACGTCGCACTCGTAAGAGCGGACGAAGAGGGCAATATGGGTACGAATCCCAAAAAGGCGACGGAAGGCGGCGACGTGTTGCTCGATATCGACTTTGACAACGCACTCCTCGGCGAGGACGATTATGCGTTCGATCTCGATCACCTCTCTCAATTCCTCAACACGGCTCTTGACGGCGTGCTTAACACGTTCGGCATCGATCTTTACAACATTCTTGTGCAAAACACCATCGGCAAACTCGTCGGCGGTCTCGTGCTTAAAGATCTCACCGTCAACGGCGAAACCGTGAAAGGTCTCAGCATCAGCGGTATCGAAATTCCGCTCTTCAAAGAGGCAAAGAGAGCAAACGGTAGCACTTATTATCAACCCGTTATCGATATCACTTCAATCCTCGTAAATTTACTCCAAGGATTGTATTCCTATCAATCTCCGCTCATCAAGCCGTTCTGGGAATTTATCGATCCCGAAATGGGCGAAGTGGATGCGGCTGTAAAAAAATACTACAAGGCTCAATATGAGGCTCAAACGTACGGCAAGATGATTGGCTCTATTCTTGTCGGCGACACCATCGGCGCAGGAACTTATCCGTCCGCACTCGGTCTTACGACTCTCGATGAGGTAAGACAAGTCAAGGTCGATCTTTCCTACAAGCCGAGAATGTATCCGCTCTTCTCACTCAGAGATATGCTTATGTTCTTCACGGGACTCGTGGTGTTCTTCTACTTCCTCAGCTTTGTGTGCGCAGAGAAAGAGCGTGAATACGCAAACGGCACCGCAGTAGCGGAAGAGCGCAAAAAACGCAATAAAAAGAAAGGCAAAAACGTTTTGCAAGACGAAAACGTCGAACAAAACGCAGATGCGACCTCCACGGAGGATACCGCCTTGCCTGCGGAAGAAAATACGCAAAAGGAGGTAGAATAAAATGAGCGACAAATATAATGCAGTTGAAGAAATGAACAATGCAGTTCAAGACGAAATCGTCGATACGCAACAAAACAGCGAAGAAGTCGCAGATACGAAGGTCGATAAGGCTTTTCCGATAAGCAAACGCACCAAACACGATCAATCCAGAACGTCCGTTTTGTACACGGTTGCTACGGTTGTGCTTTACGTGCTTGCATATTTGCCGATATTTATCATCTCGCTCGTGCTTGGCATCAAGTGTTACAACCTTATGCCGTACTACTCTGTTTGGCCGTTCGTCGGCGTGATTATTGCAGGTTTGTTCGGCGTCATCTTCATGACGATTACGCTCGTCGTGACGAGAAAGAAATCCAAGAGAAGTATCCGTTCGCAAACGGTGCGCACGCTCATTGCGTTCGTGTGCCTCACTTGCGTGTTTGGACTTCTCCTCACGTACATCGTTCCCGACGTTATCTCAAACGCAACGCAAAACACTCTCTTCTGCGAGGACTTGTATTACAACGGCGAATCGCAAGCAGAGAAGAACGCAAAACTTGAAAGAGATTACTTTATGTACAATGTGCTTAACGGAAACCTCAACGAATTTGAAGTTGACTCCGATACGGGCGCATTGACGATCAAGGAAAACGGCGACTTCTCCTACAAAACTCTCGTAAAACGCACGGGACTCGAATATGACAACGAGTACATTGCAGAGAGATTCAACGAGTGGTACGACAATTATATGGACATCGAAACCATAGATAAAGCAATCGAAAACCTCAGAAAAGCAAATCCGAGAAAGATCGAACTTTACGACTTTATCTACAAGTACGATATCCTCAACGACTACGATTACGCTTTCAACAACAGCGTTGAAAGACGCGCTCTCGGTCTTGCAATCACCGACTATATCTACAAATACTTCAACACCTCAAACGGCGGTTACGAAGGCTTGCTCAAAGAAGGTTTCAACAATCCGCGCGTGAAGAAGTTGTTTATCGACAACTACAACAGCTTTAACCAAGACGGTTATCTCACGTTCGACGATCCGCTCCTTTTGTACGCACAGGTCAACGGCCGTATGACTATCCCCGTAGTGTTGCGCCTCATCCTCAACAAAGGCTGGTGCTATACGCAACCCGGTTATGAAAACCCGGACGGCAGCGGCAAGACCGTTTACGGCGATGACGGCAACTTCCTCTATCAATTGTACGATAAGGCAATGGTTGACGAATACGTCAAAAACGGCGGCACGTTCCCCTATGAAGGCACGCTCGTCGATCAAAACGGAAACACAGTCAAGGATATGTACGGCTACAACGAGGACGGTTGGATGATGTTCTCAACGGGCTATACCAAACGCCCCATCAATTGGCTCGTTCTCGATATGCTCGGCGATCCTATGGCAATCACGTCTCTCGATAACGAAATCGTCAACTTGGTTCTCGGTGTACTCGATCAAATCGGCGCAGTCAAAGCAGTCGGCGGTCTCGTGCAAGAAGACCTTGCAGAAGTCATCGCTGCGGCAACGCAAGGCTCTGCGCTTCAAATCGGTCTTTGCCTCAACGACGATGACGCACTCGAAATTAACCTCTTCTCAATGAACGCACCTTACGGTATGCTCGGCTACATGCAAGCAACGTGGGTTGACAGCGACAACTTGCTTATGGCAGTTATCAACGTCGTTTCATTGCGCAACTGGTTCTGCACGCTCGGCGCAGTCGGCGTGGTGCTTATCATCGCAGCAGGCGTATGCCGTGACATGGGCGAAAAGACTCGCAAGAGAACGGAAGATTCTCGCGATCGCATTATGCTCGCAAAAGAACTCGGCACGGATGAAAATCCCGAAACTCCCCAAAACGGTGAGGGCGGTGAAACTACCGTTGCAACGGAATCTGCTGTAACGGCGTAATTGCAAAACAATCAAACAACAAAAAAGCACGCAATCCTGCGTGCTTTTTTATTGTATTGTTATAAGTTATATTACATATTTATATTATGTATTTGAAACACACTTATTAACGGAATGTGCTTATTCGGAGTTCGAGCCGCAAGGCGG
>DBJV01000048.1:14144-17719 GCA_002297185.1 Christensenella sp. UBA767 | reverse complement strand
TCGAGTTCCGTCTCCGAATAAAAACATACATGTATTTGACGATGTTATTCGCTCAATAGTGCGCTCGTGACGAGTGCGATTATTTGAGAGTCAGGCAAGGAAGATGGTTTTGGACACACAGCCTAACGTACTAAGGCGTACGTGACCGTGTGGACAAAGCCGTCTGACGACGCATCACGCCAAATAGCGCGCTCGTCAAACGTTGATTCTGAACAAGACAACATCGTTGTCTTGCATAACGTAGTCCTTTCCTTCACTGCGGACTTTGCCACGCTCTTTGGCGGCGTTGAATGAGCCGCATTCGAGAAGAGTTGCGTAATCGACAATCTCGGCACGGATAAAACCACGCTCGAAATCGCTGTGGATTTTGCCTGCGGCTTGAGGGGCTTTGGTGCCTTTGACAATCGTCCAAGCACGAGTTTCTTTCTCACCTGCGGTGAGGTAGGAGATAAGTCCCAAAAGTTTGTATGAGGCTTTGACGAGGCGGTCGAGTCCGCTTTCTTTAAGTCCGTAGTCTTCCATGAACATGGCGCGATCATCGTCGGAAAGTTCGCTCAAATCCTCTTCAAGTTTGGCGCAAAGCACGATAGCCTCGGTGTTTTCTTCCTTTGCGATGCGTTCTACTTGCTCGGTGTATTTGTTGCCGTTGATGCCTGCCTCGTCGGTGTTGGCGACGTAAATGACAGGCTTGGACGTGAGCAAGAATTGTTCATCGACAAATTGCTTGAAGTCCTCGTCCATGTCGAGATTGCGGAGCGGTTTGCCGCTTTCGAGCCATTTTTGCATGGTGGCGATACGGTCAACGTCCTCTTGATATTTTTTGTCCGCCTTGACTTTGGTGAGGGCGTTTGCCATACGGCGTTCGAGCGTTTCCATATCCGCAAAAATAAGTTCGTAATTGATCGTTTCGATATCTCTTGCAGGGTTTACGCTGCCGTCAACGTGGGTGATGTTGGCATCGTCAAAGCATCTTACCACATGCACGATTGCATCTACTTCCCTTATATGCGACAAGAATTTGTTGCCCAATCCTTCGCCTTTGCTCGCGCCTTTGACAAGACCTGCGATATCCACAAATTCAAGCGAAGTGGGGGTGATTTTCTTGCTGTCGTAAAGAGCGGCAAGTTTTTCAAGTCGCTCGTCGGGAACTGCTACTACGCCCACGTTGGGCTCTATGGTGCAAAACGGGTAATTGGCTGCTTGCGCGCCCGCTTTGGTGATTGCGTTGAACAAAGTGCTTTTGCCTACGTTGGGCAAACCTACGACACCGAGTTTCATTTTTTCTCCTGATGCACGTTCTTACGTGCGATATAACTTAATACAATAGTTTAGTATAAACGAAATTGGAGAGAGTGTAAAGAGAAAATGAAAATTTGGGAAGCGTTGGTTTTGGGACTTGTGCAAGGCGCAAGTGAGTTTTTGCCGATATCGTCGTCGGGACATCTGTTGCTTTTGGAAAAACTAGGCGTGGGACAAGAGAACATGTTTTTCAATATTATGCTACACGTCGGAACGCTTGTGGCGGTGCTTATCGCAATGCGCAAAAAGTGGTGGCCGCTACTTCGCCACCCGATAAACAAAACCAACGGATATCTGATACTTGCGTGCGTGCCGACGGTTGCGCTTGCATTCGTTTTTAAGTTGCTTGCACCGTCGCTTATAGGCGGCAAATTGCTGGGGTGCGGCTTTGTGTTGACAGCGTGTTTGTTGTATGTTGGTGAAAACTTCCAATTGCACAAAACGGCACTTGTAGATACAAAAACGAGCATATTAACTGGCGTTTTGCAAGGTATAGCGGTTTTGCCCGGCGTGTCAAGGAGTGGCGCGACGATATCCGCAATGCGCTTTCAGGGAGTGCAAAAAGAGGACGCGACGACCTTCTCTTTTCTGCTTTCCATACCCATAATTATAGGCTCTGCGCTATACGAAAGCATAGACTTAATCACGGGAAAAGCGACTCTCGATATATCCCCTGCTGCTCTAATCGTAGGCGTTTTGGCGGCGTTCGTATCGGGACTTTTATCAATCAAATTCTTCCTAAAACTCATAGAAAAACACTCAATGACGATGTTTATAATCTACACGTTGTTGCTTGGAATAGTGGTGTCGATACTACCGTTTTGGGTGAAAATGTAACGTAAAAAACGAACAAATTTTGCTCGTTTTTGTGTGTTTTTTATTAGTTTTTGATGTAAAAATTGCTCAAAAATCGATGATTTTTATTGAGTTTTTTGATAAAAATTATGTCATTTCGAGACGGTATTTTGTTTATAGCGCTTGCGCGAGGGCGTTGATTTCTTGGATATTCGTTTCGTTGACGGCAGATAGGATTTTTACGCCCTGTTCCAAAACATTGAGGTTTTTGCAACCTTCGAGCATGCCTTTCATGACCTTGGTTGCGAAGGGCGCCCACGTGCCGTTATCTATAAATGCAACCGTTCTGTTTTGGAAATTATGTTCGACGAGCGTTGCGATAAATTCACGCATAAAGGGGAAAATTCCGCCGTTATACGTCGTCGTGGCAAGCACTATTTTACTGTATCTGAACGCATCGGCAACCGCCTCGGACATATCGCATCTTGCAAGGTCATAGACCACTACTTTGCTGCCATTGGCACGCAATGAATCGGCGAGGATTTCAACGGCGGCTTTGGTGTGTCCGTAAACGGACGTGTAGGCAATGACTACGCCGTCCTCTTCCACCTCGTACTTCGACCACTTGTCGTAAAGTCCGATATAATAGGCGAGATTGTCGCAAAGCACGGGTCCGTGTAAGGGGCAAATCCTCTTGATATCGAGACCTGCTACTTTCTTGAATAAGTTTTGCACTTGCACGCCGAATTTGCCGACGATGCCGATGTAATAACGTCTTGCCTCGTCAGTCCAGTCCTCTTCGACATCGAGCGCACCGAATTTGCCGAATGCGTCTGCGGAAAAGAGCGTTCCGTCCAAATTGTCGTAAGTCATAATGACTTCCGGCCAATGAACGAGGGGTGCGGTTACGAATGAGAACGTGTGCTTGCCCGTGCAAAGTGTCGAGCCGTCCCCTACCACCACTTGTCTATCCGCAAAGTCCGTGCCGAAATAGTTTTTCATCATCGCAAACGCCTTGGACGACGCTACGATTTTGACATCGGGATATGCGGACATAAAGAGCGCGACGTTTGCCGAGTGGTCAGGCTCCATGTGTTGCACAACAAGATAAGTCGGCGTTGCACCGTTTAACGTTTCTTTGAGATTGGCAAACCATTGCTTTGAAAAATGTGCGTCAACGGTGTCGAAAACCGCAATTTGCTCGTCTTTGACAACGTAGGAATTGTAGGACATGCCGTTTTTTACGACGTATTGCCCCTCAAACAAGTCTATATCGTGGTCGTTGACTCCCACGTAAAATATATCGTCGGTTATATACATAATTCACCTCATTGTTTTTGTATAGAGAATTATAATAGGGAAAATGAAAAAGGGCAAGCAAATTGCACCTATGGTGCAGTGATATTCTCGCGAAGCGAGAGTGATATTGCGCCGAGGGCGCAGTGATATTTTTGGCTTTGCCAAAAGTGATATTTGCGCCA
>DBJV01000048.1:0-14101 GCA_002297185.1 Christensenella sp. UBA767 | reverse complement strand
TGGTGTGTGCGGCTTACGCCTTGATATCCACGGTCGCTTTGCTCCCTCGGAATGACATAAGGAGTATTCCAGACTTTTTGTTCGGGTGTGGGTGTCCCACCTTATCGTCATTGCGAGCGTAAGCGTGGCAATCTAGCCGAAGGCGCAAGTTGTGGAATATTCCGCTTAAACAAAAGTTTGTCACAACTTCAATAAATAGATGAAGAGCGCGAAAAAGCCCTTTGGACAGCAACCCTAACGTACTAATGCGTACGTGAGTTGATGGACAAAGGGCTTTGTAAGGGGCGAAGTGACGGAATAGCGATTGTTACGCTACGCGTCAATCGCGTCCAAAGCTATTCGCTATTTAGTGAAGTTGTGTGTAAAAGAGTTTGCCTGCATAGGGCTGCAACACAGCCCCAGCACTCCAGTTATCGTCATAGACGGACAATAACTCCGTTGCGCCGGTCGGAATATATTTTGCAACTTTAGAGGCGCGGACGGGTTTTGCGGAAAGGTTGATGACGACGGTGAGTTTGGATTTGCCGTCCTCGGCTATCTTGTCATAGACAAAGAGTTGTTTGTCGTGAGGCAAGTAGAGTTTGAATTGTCCATAGACCGCTGTGTCCTTGTACTCTTTGCGGAGTGCCATTGCGCGTTGATAGAAATACCAAATGGAATTTTCGTCTTGCAAGGCGTTTTCCACGTTGACTTGGGGATAGTTGGGATTGACGGTGTACCACGGCTCGACCGTAGAGAAACCTGCGTATTTTTGACCGTTCCATTGCACGGGTGTGCGAGCGCAGTCGCGAGCGGCGGTGTGGGCGACTTTGAGGATATGCTTGTCGCTGAAACCGAACTTGCGCATCAAATCACGCACGCAGAAGGTGGAAACGTCTTTGAATTGCGACCACGGATCCGTGCCTTTGGGGTATTTGTCAAAATAGAGCGCGGTCATGCCGATTTCTTGTCCTTGATAGACGAAATGCGTGCCGCTGAGGAAGGTATAAGCCATTGCGAGCGCTTTGCCGCTTTCCACTCTGAAATTCTCGTTGCCGTATCTGGAGATAATACGTGCGTGGTCGTGATTTTCAAGATAGTTGGCATTCCACGCTCTGTGGTAAAGTTTGGTTTGCCACTCGTTGAAGGTCTTTTTGAGTTTGGGCAGACTGAACGGCGTGCGCACCCACTCTATGATGATGCAATCCGCTTGCATGTGTTGGAAGGATATCATCATATCGAGTTCTTTCTTGTTCTCGTTGACGTAGGTAAGCGCAGTCTTGACGTTCATAAGCGGAGCCTCGCCCACTTGGAACGCGTCGTAGTCTTTCAAAACTTCGCGGAATTCTTGCAAATACTCGTGGATATGCGGACCGTTGTTGTAATGCTCCATACCTCTTGAGGCAGGCATGAGCCAATTGCCGTTGGGCAAGCCCTCGACTTTGCTTATTTGCGTAATGACGTCCTCGCGGAAACCGTCAACGCCCATATCAAGCCAATAACGCATGACGTTCTTGACCGCCTCTCTCACCTTGGGATTGTCGTGGTTGAGGTCGGGCTGCTCTTTGGCGTAGAGGTGGAGATAATACTCGCCTCTTTGCTCGTTATACTCCCATGCGCTGCCGGGGAAAGTGGACATCCAGTTGTTGGGGACTTTCTTGCCGTCTTTGCCCTTGCCTTTGCGCCAGATATAAAAATCGGTGTAAGGCTCTATGCGCGCGCAACTCTTCTTGAACCAATCGTGTTGGTCTGACGTGTGGTTGATAACCAAATCCATAACGACGCGCATACCCAAAGCGTGCGCTTTTTCAAGCACGGCTTTGAAGTCGTCGAGAGTGCCGTATTCGGGATTGATATTGTAATAGTCCGCAATGTCGTAGCCGTAGTCCGCTTGCGGAGAGGCGTAAAGCGGCGAGAACCAAATGGCGTCGCTGCCGAGACTCTTTATGTATTCGAGCTTGCTCAAAACGCCTTTGAGGTCGCCTATTCCGTCGCCGTTTCCGTCGCAAAAAGAGCGTGGCCAAATCTGATAAACGGACATCTCTTTAAACCATTTTCTTTCTTCCATAATTTCCTCCAAATTGCAAAAAACGAGGTTTTATGCCTCGTTTTTGCAATGATAAACGCTATTCTTGGTCGTTTTGCGCTGTTTCTTCAACTTCGCCTTCAACCGCTTGATTGTCCTCGGTCGCTACTGCAATCGGGTTGCCTTCCTCGTCGTATTCGACGCCCTCTTCTTCCTCATCCTCGTGAGGCGTGAGTGCGATTGCCATAACCTTGAACTTGTCGTCTTTGAGTTTCATAATGCGAACGCCTTGCGTTGCTCTGCCGATCTTGCTGATTTCGTCCGCTTGCACTCTGATGATAACGCCGCTGTCGGTGATCATCATGACGTCGGTGTCTGCAGGGATAACCTTGAGGCACACGAGCGTACCCGTCTTGTCGTTGAACACGCCTGCTTTGACGCCCTTACCCGCTCTGTTTTGAATCGGGTAATCCGCAATGGAACTGCGCTTGCCGTAACCCGTTGACGTGACGGTGAGGATTTCGTCGCCTTCACGCACTACGTCGAACGCTACGAGCGTCGTGCCTTCGTCGATATTCATCGCCTTGACGCCCATTGCCGTTCTGCCGACGGGGCGCACGTCTTTCTCGTTGAAGTGGATGCTCATGCCTGCGCTGGAGGCTACAAGCACTTCGTCGTTGCCCGTGGTAATCGCTGCGCCGATAAGTTCGTCATCGTCGTTAAACTTGATTGCAATCTTGCCGTTACGCTTGATTGAGTCGTATTCCTCAAGCGGCGTCTTTTTGATAAGACCTTGCTTGGTTGCGAGCATGAGGAACTTGTTTTCTCTCTCTTCGGGCATTTGAAGAATGGTTTGGATCTTCTCGCCTTGTTCGAGTTGCAAGAGGTTTACAGCCGCTCTGCCGCGTGCGTTGCGAGTTGCCTCGGGGATTTCGTACGCTTTGAGCGTGAACACCTTGCCCTTGTTGGTGAAGAACATAAGTCTCTCGTGTGTGTTGGAGGTGAATATTCTCTCCACGAAGTCCTCGTCTTTGGCTTTGTGAGCGGTGATGCCCATGCCGCCTCTGTGTTGAGCCTTGTACTCTGCAACGGGCATACGTTTGATATATCCGCCGTGAGTCATGGAAATGACCACGTCCTCTCTTTCGATAAGGTCCTCGATGTCGATATCGCCGTAATCGTAAGTGAGTTCGGAAAGTCTCGGAGTGTTGTATTGCGCCTTGATGTCGCTCATCTCTTTGATGATGATGTTGACGACTTCTTCGTCGCTTGCAAGCACCATTGTGAAGTATGCGATTTGCTTGTCGAGATCCTCGAGTTCCGCATTGATCTTTTCGACTTCGAGTCCCGTCAAGCGTTGCAAACGCATATCGAGGATTGCCGCCGCCTGCTTGTCGCTAAGGCCGTAGTTTTCCATAAGTTTTGCCATAGCGTCTTGTCTGTCGCGGGATTTCTTGAGCAATTCAACGATAGCGTCGATGTTTTCGAGCGCGATATGCAAGCCCATCAAGATATGTTGTCTTTCTTGAGCCTTTTCGAGGTCGAAACGAGTACGACGCACGATAACGTCTTTTTGGTGCGCAATGTAGCATTCCAAAATCTCTTTGAGATTGAGAACGCGAGGCACACCGTCAACCAACGCAAGCATAATCATGCTGAAATTGGTTTGCATTTGCGTTTGTTTATAGAGTTGGTTGAGCAAGACTTGTGCGTTGACGTCTTTTTTGAGTTCGATAACGATACGCATACCGTGACGGTCGGTCTCTTCGCGAAGGTCGCTGATGCCTTCGAGACGCTTGTCTTTGACTTGGTCTGCGATATTCTCGATAAGTTTTGCCTTGTTTACTTGGTAAGGAATCTCGGTGACGACGATACGGCTCTTGCCGTTTGCCATCTCTTCAATTTCCGCTCTCGCACGCAAAATGCAGCCGCCGCGTCCGGTTTTGTACGCTTGCTTGATTGCGTGTCTGCCCAAGATGAGCGCACCCGTCGGGAAGTCGGGAGCAGGGATATATTCCATAAGGTCCTCAACGGTCGCCTCGGGGTTTTTCAAGAGCGCGATAGACGCGTCTATAACCTCGCCGAGGTTGTGCGGAGGAATGGACGTTGCCATACCGACTGCGATACCGTCCGAGCCGTTTACGAGCAAGTTGGGGAAACGAGAGGGCAATACCACCGGTTGTTCGCGCGTGTCGTCGAAGTTGGGATAGAAATCAACCGTCTTTTTGTCGATGTCGCGGATCATTTCCAAAGCGATTTTGGAAAGTCTTGCCTCGGTGTAACGATAAGCAGCCGCAGGGTCGCCGTCGATTGAACCGAAGTTGCCGTGTCCGTCGATAAGCGGGCAACGAATGGAGAAGTCTTGTGCAAGACGTACCATTGCGTCATATACGGAGCTGTCGCCATGGGGGTGATATTTACCAAGCACTTCACCGACGACCATAGCGCACTTACGATAGGGCTTGTCGGGAGTAAGTCCCAACTCGCTCATAGCGTACAAAATACGTCTGTGAACGGGTTTCAAACCGTCGCGCGCGTCGGGGATTGCACGGGATACGTTGACCGCCATCGCGTATGCGATAAACGATTTCTTAAGTTCGCCGTTGATTTCGACGTCTTTGACTGTCGAATTGGCTATATGTTGGACATATTCGTTGTTTTTATCGTCTCTTATGTTTGCCATAATTCACTCCTTATACATCCAAATCGGTGACGAGTTTCGCGTTTTGTTCGATAAACTCGCGACGAAGTTCGGGTTGCTCGCCCATAAGAATGGAGAAGAGCCTATCCGCCTCGATTGCGTCGTCCATGGTGACTTTCAAAAGCGTGCGTTTTTGCGGATCCATGGTGGTTTCCCAAAGTTGCTCGGGGTTCATCTCGCCAAGACCTTTATAGCGTTGCAAATCGCCGCTCTTTCTGCCGTTCTCGGCATAGTATGCCTCGAGGCTTTCGTCATCGTAGAAATATTGCTCTTGCTTGCCTTTTGCGATCTTGTAAAGAGGCGGAAGTGCGATAAACACGTGTCCGTTCTCGATAAGAGGACGCATAAAGCGGAACAGGAACGTAAGCATCAATATGCGGATGTGGCTACCATCGACATCGGCATCGGTCATGCAGATGATGCGATGATAACGGAGCTTGGATTCGTCGTATTCTGCGTTGATACCGCATCCGAAAGCGGTGATCATTGCTTTGATTTCTTCGTTTTCAAGCACTCTGTGGAGGGTTGCTTTCTCGACGTTGAGAATCTTACCTCTCAAAGGAAGGATTGCTTGGAATCTTCTGTCTCTGCCCTGCTTTGCGCTGCCGCCTGCCGAATCACCCTCGACGAGGTAAATCTCGCAGTTCTTGGGGTCTTTATCCGTGCAGTCCGCAAGTTTGCCGGGGAGCGTGGTGCTTTCGAGCGCGCTCTTTCTTCTTGCGCTCTCTCTCGCCATACGAGCCGCCTCTCTTGCGCGTTGCGCCGTAATCGTTTTTAGGACGAGTTCCTTCGCCTCACGCGGATGTTCTTCAAGATAAGTGCCAAAGCCCTCGGTTACGCCTTTGGCGACCGCAGAACGCATACTGCTGTTGCCGAGTTTGGTTTTGGTTTGTCCTTCAAATTGAGGCTCCGCAAGTTTGACGGAAATAACGGCCGTAAGACCTTCTCTGACGTCCTCGCCGCTGAGTTTCTCGCTGCCTTTGAGGATGCCTGCCTTGGTGCCGTAATCGTTGATTATCTTTGTGAGAGAGGCTTTGAAACCGTCAAGGTGCGTGCCGCCTTCCTCGGTGTTGATGTTGTTTGCGAAAGCCAAAATCGTGTCGCTGTAACTGTCGTTGTATTGCATCGCGACTTCGATCTCGCTGTCAACGTATTTTTCGTCGAAATAGATGACCTCGGGGAAGATGGTCTCTTTGGTCTTGTTCATCTCTTCCACGAAAGACACGATGCCGCCTTCATAGCAGAAAACCTCTCTGCGCTCGGGTTCTACGCGTTGATCCGCAAGCTCGATTGTAAGACCTTTGTTGAGGTACGCAAGCTCACGCAAACGAGTTTTCATAGTCTCGTAATTGAAGTCGAGCGTCTCGAAAATCTCGCCGTCGGGATAGAACGTGATAGTCGTGCCGGTGTCCGTTGCCGTGCCTACTTCCGCAAGAGGTCTTTCCGCAACGCCGCGATTGAAACGGATGCGGTAAAGTTTGCCGTTTTGTCTGACTTCGGCAACGAGCCATTCACTGAGTGCGTTGACGCAAGATACGCCTACGCCGTGCAAACCGCCGGAAATCTTGTAGCCGCCGCTGCCGAATTTGCCGCCTGCGTGGAGTTTGGTGAGAACGACCTCGACTGCGGATTTGCCTTCTTTTTCGATTATACCTGTCGGAATGCCTCTTCCGTTATCGGTGACGCGGATTGCGCCGTCGCTTAAAATCTCGACGACGATGTGAGTGCAATAACCGGCAAGAGCCTCGTCGATGGAATTATCCACGACTTCCGTAACCAAATGGTGCAGACCTCTCGTGTCCGTCGAACCGATGTACATGCCAGGGCGTTTTCTGACCGGATCGAGTCCTTCCAGAACCTGTATGTCGCCCGCATTATAACTGTGTTTGACTTCTTCTGCCATCTTTCCTCCTAAATAAAAATATATTTTAGTATTTAATATATTATTATTCAATAATAATAAGTAAAAATATTATATCAAGTTTATATCAAAATATCAAGAGTTTTCGCAAATTTTGTTTTGGCGCGCTCAAACCGCTCGTTTTTCAATCCGAGGCGGCGGATGAGCGTTTGGACAATCTTTTACGAATTTCGCCGTTTTGGGCGGTTTTAGATTGCTACAATCGCTTGCCATGGCAGGATTTTTGCTTTACGATAAAAACATGGATTTGAAAGAGAGATTGAAAACACCCGAGAATACCGACGAATTGAAGGAAGTGTATAAACAGAATCAACTCGTGTATTACACTCCGAAGGAAGAGTTGATAAACGTCGCAACACACGCTTTCGGCACGGTTTTTGCGCTGATTTTTATGATATTTATGCTCATAAAAGCCACGATGTCTGCCGCATATGCAACTGCGATGTTGTCATGTTTGCTTATAGCAATCGAATTTGCGGTGTCTGCAACCTATCACGGCGTGACGGATTTGAAACGCAAACTCGTTTGGCGCAAAGTGGATTTCCCTGCCGTCAACCTCAACGTTATAGCCTGCGCAACGGCAACCTGCCTTATGTACGGCAGCACATACGGTTACGTTGCGTTCGGCGTGTCGCTTGCAATCGCGCTTTTGATATTCATACTTTGTCAGGTGCGCTTCGATATTTTCCGCAAAGTGTCCGTCACTTCGACGTTCGTAATCGGCGGATTGATGTTTGCGGCGTTCTTCACGGCGTATTTCAGCGAAACGGGCATACCGCTTGCCACCAGCCTCGTTTATCTCTTCGGATTGATATCCTGCCTTATAGGTGCGCTGCTCTTCGGAGTGCATAAACGCTACGTCCATTGTGTATTCCACGTTTTCGTGCTTATAGGTCCGATGCTCTTCCTGATAGCAACATATATGCAATTGAGATAACGATATTGCTAGGCGGAGATTTTGTAAAAAATCGAACGATAAAAAATATCGTTACAAGGATAAAAATCATATTTGGATAAAACGATATATGTTTACTTGTAAACCTTTTTACAGTATTTTTCTCTAAAAACATAGAATATCAGCCGTCCGAGCCGTCATCGACGTGTTGATAAGTGGAAAATTTGTTTTCCGTGAAACGCCGCACTATTTAGCGGCGTTTTTGATTGATTTGAACATATATATTGAACGCATAATTTTTTATAAAAACCACGGTAAAGCACACAACTTAACAAGCAAGGGATAGCACACGCCAACAAACGGACGTGCGTGATGTAAAAACGGCATTTAACCGCAGAATAACATGCGCCAAAACACATACCTATGTTAAACAATATCGCAAACAACTCAATTTTTATAGCCGCTAAAAGGGATAATCAAGCAAAAAAACGTACGATATTACACATAATTACAGCGATTTTTACTATAAAATTCACATAGGAAAACGCCTTGGTATTGCAAATGATAGAAATAGCGTGAAACAGTAAAATTTTTCTATAAAAATCGAGAAACATTTTGCGCCAAAAAATTTGGGTGAAAGGCCGAAAATTTTTCTATCAAATTTTACATGGTGAAAGATCGAAAATTATTTTTTAGCAGTAAAAAACGCCAAAAACCCTACTAAATAGCGGGTTTTCAAACATTCTCGTTCCACGTGAAACTGAATTCAAAAATCAAATTGTTACACGTGAAACATAGGTGTTTTGCGTTATTTTAATCGGTAAATACGTCATATCGCCCGTCAATATTATCACATTTGCACGCCGCCTATTACAACACATTCTCAATCCGATTTTATCCCAATTTTATCTCGATTTTAGGTGTTTTTTGACTATATTTGGGTATTGATCTTATCCTTATTTTTATATACCATAACAGATTCAATTATACCGTCAAATCGCTGATATACCGTCGCTAAATCAGGCAAGTTATCGTTCACGCAACATTCGATGTAACTACTACTTTATATCTCAATTGAAAAGGTCAATTTGTATGGGTTATCCACAATTCGCTTATAATATAAAACCGCGCTACTTCACTACTAATTAGTGGAATTGCAGCCAATTTTCTCTATACGTTACACGTGAAACAATTTTTCATTTTTATAGATTTTTAAGGCATATTGACCTATTTAACATACGGTAATATAATCGTCATATGGAAACGATAAACTTGCATAACGTCAAGAACAGGTATGAGTTCCGAGAGTGGCTTATAGACAATCATTCGGTAGAAAACGAGTGTTGGGTGGTTGTAAAAAGAGGTCGCCCTACAGACAATTCTACGTTTTGGTATCTCGATGCGGTTGAAGAGGCTTTATGTTTTGGTTGGATTGACAGTACAACCAAAAAACTTTCCGATATTTTGTTACTGCGCAGCGTTTTGCAAATCGAAGAAAGAAGAGCAATTGGACAGAACTAAATAAAGAACGTTGCAGAAGGCTTGAGAAACTCGTGCTCATGACGGATAGCGGAAGAGCCGCATTGCCGGATATGTCAGAGAACGGCTTTGTTATAAATCAAGATATATTGATGTTGCTGCAATCAGATGACGTCGTATGGCAAAACTTTTTGAGTTTTCCGCCGTTATATCAAAGAGTAAGAATAGATACAATCCAATTTAATAAACATCGTCCTGCACTTTATCAATCTCGATTGGCAAAATTTATCGAGAACACAAGAAAGGGTATTATGTATGGCGAATGGAACGATAACGGGAGATTGCTCGATTATTGAGTAAAACATCAGATAGAAAATCGGCAAGATTACCGCTTAATACATCTATGATGATAACGCAAATTTCACCGAACGATTTCACGGTATATAAATATAAGTTGCAAATATAAAAACAAGCGTATCGAGTTTAATATAAACATTGGTACGCTTTTTATTTAATAATTTTGCTTATTTTGTAGAAACTTGATTTTTATTTTTCTATACGTTACACGTGAAACAATGTGAGATAACTATCACTAAATCATCGCAATTTATCACAAATAGGGCGGTGGAAAATATATAACCCTTTTATTTCGCTTTTATAATAAATCACTTGATTGGCTTAACCTGTTTTATTGAACTTATGATAATAAATAAATATGGCTTTTATTGTAATTGCGCTTATAGATTACTTATTTACAATTAAATATGCCTTATTATATATACAACACATTCTTTATTGCGTATTTAATCACATGTTATACTGTTTTATCAAAATTACATATTACTTTATATTCTTATACCATATCTATACTTACTATAATTATCAAAATATTTACCTTGTTTTACATATATTATAATAGTTTACTTGTAAACTATTATAATATATGTTTTATTGAGATATAATTCATTGCGATTGCGTAAAAAAATAACAAGCTAACAATGTGTCAACTTGTTACGTTTTTTATTATTCAAAACATTACTTTCTTTTTTTAGCGTTTTGACTCTTATTTGTTATCTTCCGAGTTTTCCAATATTGTTATCGAGTGGTTTAATATTGCTCGATTGCCCAATATCTCCACTTTGTTTTACAGCGTGTTGAGGACGTCGAGATATGCGGACAATTCTTTCTTTGCGCCGGCGAGGTTGTGAGAGCGGTAGTTGCCGCACTCGATTTTCTTACTGCCGGGGATTGTATCGAGTTCGAGGCATTTTGCAACGCACTCTTTGGTGAGTTTGAGCGCCTCTTCCTTATTCATATCGAATAAAAGCAGATAAAAACCCGTTCTGCAACCCATAGGTCCGAAATACACGACTTTGTCCTTATACGCGCTGTTGCGCACCACAGTGGCGAATAGATGCTCTATGGTGTGCATTGCAGCCATATGAAGGTAGTCGCCCTTATTCGGCTCTTTAAAGCGCAAATCGTAGGTGAACACGTTTTTATCCACACGGCTGAGGTAAAATCCCTTTTTAAGCACGTTGTGGTCGATTGTAAACGATGTTATCTTTTCCATAATATCCTTTATTCCTTTACGGGCGGAAGTGCGCTTGCGCCCTCTTTGACGGCTTTGAGGATAGCAGGTAACATCTTCTCGTAACCTGCGACGCCTTTTGCCATAACGGTTTCAAAACTCACGTTTGCGCCTTCCTCGGCATTGTCGCTGACGACCTTGACGGAGAAGAGGGGGATATTGTTGCGCTCGCACGCAATGGCAAGACCTGCAAGTTCCATCTCGCAGATGTCCGCGTCGAACTCTCTCTTGAGTCTTTGTTTTTCTTCCTTGATTGCCACAAACTTATCGCCGCTTGCTACACTGACGAGTTTGATAGGTTTGCCGATATTGGCAAGCACGTTTTGGATGACCACTTCGTCAAGATAGAAGAAGTTGTCTGCCATGCCGCTGTATTGTCCGACCTTTCTGTCCGTGTCCACTTCCGTTACGTCGAATTGATAATGCACGACCTTCCTCGGCACGACGATTTCGCCAACGTCGAATTTGCCAACCGCTCCGACAAAGCCGAAGTTGAGGACGATTTCCACGTCAAACAAATCCACGAGCAATTGCACGGCAAGCGCGGCTTTGACCTCGCCCACGCCGCTCGTTGCGAGATATATAGTGTCGCCGTCAAGTTCGATCTTGCTGATAGCGACGCCTGCTATTGTACTTTGATCAACCACGTTGCCGAGTTTTTGAAAGATAGGCAACGTCTCTTCCGCCATAGCGGTTACGATTGCAATTCTCATATACTGCCTCCGTTTGTTTATATATTTTATCACTATTTTGTATTAAGTACAATAGCAGGGCAAAAAATGTCTTGCGATTTTGCAAATTTTCTTTTTACGATAAGTTTTGCAAATTTTGATTGTAAATCACAATATCAATATTTTATCTTACAAATTTAATAACGTAAACGCCGTATTTTTGTAATTTAACGTCAAATTGAACGCCTTATAAATATTAAGTCCCGACGCTTGAAAAACGCAAGAAAAAATGTTATTATATTCGTATGGATAAAGACTTTCTTATAAACGGAGCGGCGCAAGTTGGCGCAACGATAACTTCCTCTCAAGCGGAAGTTCTTTGCGCGTACTATGAAAAAGTGGTTGAGTGCAACAAGGCTTTCAACCTAACGGCAATCACCGAAGAGAAAGACTTTGCAATAAAACATATCATAGACTCGCTTGCAGGAATAAGCGAGATTCCGCACGGAGCAAAACTTTGCGACATAGGCTCGGGCGGTGGTTTCCCGTCTATGCCGATTGCCATTGCAAGAGATGATGTATCCGTCACAGCGCTCGATTCCACGGCAAAGAAAATGACGTTCGTATCGCAAAGCGCAAAGGAACTGGGGATAAACAATATCTCGACTATTGCAGGCAGAGCGGAAGAGAAAAAGTCGCAATTTGCAAAGTACGACGTGGTTACAGCAAGGGCGGTTTCCGCACTTCCGATTTTGCTTGAACTTGCTATGCCGTTTTTGAAAGTCGGTGGAATTTTCCTTGCATACAAGACGGACGAGAGCGAACTCGACGCCGCTCAAAACGCAATGAAAGTGCTTGGCGCAAAGCATTTGCATACCACGTTTTTGAATTTACCAAACGGCGACAAGCGAGCGATTATGGTTTTTGAAAAAATAAAACAGACTCCTCCACAGTACCCGAGAGTGTATGGGAGTATAAAGAAAAAACCGCTGTAACTTTGCGCCGAATGCTAAACACGTTGCTCAAACGGCATCACTACAAAGGGACTACAATAGTTATTGCAGTCCCTTTGTTGTATTTGTTCTCGCAACTACTACCGCACAAACGATGTGTTGCTCTCAGTTCGTGCAATGGTAAAAACTCAAGTCGCAATTTCGCCACATCGTTTGTTTGGTTGGTGCGGCTTACGCCTTGATTCCCACGGTCACTTCGTTCCCTCGGAATGACATATGGAAAATAAAAATCGGGTGTGGGTGTCCCACCAAATCGTCATTGCGAGCGTAAGCGTGGCAATCTAGCCGTAGGCGCATTTTATATAATATAACCTATCATTTACTTTCTTTTTTGACATTTATTTTGTTTTTTTATAAATTTTTCGTGAAACTTTTTGTGAAACATCATTGAAAAAAGCGTTTTTGTATGATACACTATTTTTATGGCGTACGTCGTATCCTTTTCAAACCAAAAGGGAGGCGTCGGCAAAACCACTTCATGTGTGAATCTTGCCGCATATATCGCTCTCTCGGGATACAAAGTTTTGCTCGTTGACCTCGATTCGCAAGCCAACGCGTCAAGTGCGCTTGGAGTGTTCGACAAAAAAGTCGATAATTCGATATATACCGCGCTATGCACCGGCGATATCAGACCTTGCATCAGGAAAGGCGCAAACTTCGATTTCGTTCCGTCGTCAAGGGATTTGACGGGTGCGGAACTCGAACTTAAGGACAAAGAGGACAGAGAATATGTGCTGAAAAGCGTGTTGTCCGACGTTCTTGACCGGTACGACTATATCTTTATAGATTGCGCGCCGTCCATAAATCTGCTGCTTATTAATGCGCTCGCTGCGTCAAACGGCGTGATTGTGCCTCTTCAATGCGAATATTTTGCGCTGGAAGGTATGAATCAGTTGCTCAACACCGTGCGGCTTGTGAAAAAACATCTCAATCCGACTCTCGAGATAGACGGAGTGCTACTCACGATGTGCATGCGCAACAAGCTTGCCATCGATGTGGAAAACAACGTGCGAACGCTTTTCAAAAGCGCCGTATTCGATACCAAAATACCTCGCAATATTCGGCTTGCGGAATCGCCGAGTTTTGCAAAAACTATAAACAATTACGACGATAAATGTGCAGGCGCGCTTGCTTACAAGGCTCTTGCGCAGGAATTTATATCAAAACATAAGGAGTGAAGTATGGCAAATACAAAAGGCGGACTTGGTTCCAAAGGCTTTAACGCACTTTTCAACGACAATGAAGAAAATGTCAAAGTGGATATTGCGGACGATATCGTGGCGCAAGAAATCGATATCACGCTCATTGACCGCAACCCCAATCAGCCGAGAAAAACTTTCGATGAGGACAGCCTCAAAGAAATGGCTACGTCAATTGCCACGTATGGCGTTTTGCAACCGCTCATTTTGGTGAGAAGTGAGGGCGGAAGATACCTCATCATCGCAGGCGAGCGTCGTTTCAGAGCCAGCCTTCTCGCAGGTCTTAAAAAAGTGCCTGCTATCATAAGAGAATTTACTCCGCAACAAATCCAAGAGATTTCACTCATCGAAAACTTGCACCGCGAAGATCTCAACGCAATCGAGGCGGCGGAAGGTATGCGTGAACTTATGGAAAACCACGGGCTTACTCAAGAAGAAGTTGCGTCCCGTATCGGCAAATCTCGTCCGTACGTCACCAACACTTTGAGACTTTTGCAACTCCCCGACGAAGTTACCGAACTCGTCAGAGAAGGCAAACTTTCCCCGGGACATGCAAGAACGCTTATCTCCATTGACGATAAGGAATATCTCGTGACGCTCGCAAAACAAGCCTGCGACAACAAACT
>DBJV01000017.1:3552-3792 GCA_002297185.1 Christensenella sp. UBA767 | reverse complement strand
TCGAGGTTGAGAACGTCGGGAGATTTGGAATATGAGAAATCAACGTTGTCAAAGTCAATGCTGCCGTCTGCGACTTGGATGTCTTGGGCATCTTCACCGTCCTCGATGTCAATCTTCTCGTCCAAAACTTCGACGATACGATCGAGCGAGGCGCGCGACATAACGATTGTCATAAAGCCCATTGCGACCATCATAAGAGACATCAAAATCTGCATTATGTAGCTCAAAAACGCCGTGAAA
>DBJV01000017.1:0-3534 GCA_002297185.1 Christensenella sp. UBA767 | reverse complement strand
CCACGCTACGCAAATCAAGCACGCATAGACGAGGATTTGCATGAACGGGAACATGATGACGATGATACGCTCTGCCGACAATTGCAATTTTTGGACGGTGGAACTGACTTTTTTGAATTTGGCAATCTCGTTGTCCTCTCTTACGAACGCTTTGACCGTGCGGATGCCGATGAGGTTTTCCTGCGTGGATTCGTTCATATCGTCGTACTTGTGGAGCATTTTCTCAAATCTCGGGAAAACGACTTTGACACCCACGATAATACCGATGAGGAGTACGGGGAGCGCAACTGCGAAAATAATCGACAAATCCGGACTGATGGATACTGCCATACAAATGGCGAGTATGAGCATGACCGGAGATCGGACGAGCATACGGAATACCACTTGGTAGGACATTTGGATGTTGGTTACGTCCGTGGTAAGTCTCGTAACGAGGCTTGCGGTGTTGAAACGGTCAAGGTTTGCGAAGGAAAAATTCTCGATTTTGTAAAAGAGTTTCTTGCGCAAATTCTTTGCAAAACCCGTGGACGCTTTGGCGGCAAGTCTTCCCGACATAAATCCGAAAAAGAGAGACACGAGCGCCATTGCGATCATAAGTCCGCCGCACGCCAAAATGAACATCTTTCTGTCCGTGAGCGTAAACCAAACCCAATTGAGTTTGCCCAGTTCGATAGTGAAGGTGAACGAGCTTAATGTCGCATCCATACCGACGTTGACGATTTGTGCCATTATGAGCGGTATAAAGACCTCGAACAATACCTCGCACGCCACCAAAACGGACGTGAATATGGTTGGCACCTTGTATTCGCCGATGCAACCTGCCATCTTCTTCCATCCGCCTTTGGATTTTGGAGTTTTAATTTTTTCTTGTGCCATAATCACCTAAAAATCGCGAAATGCGATACTGTCTATATTTCTGTTCTCACTATTCTATTTACAATTATTAAAAACAATTGTCAACCAATTATAAAAAATTTATATGTATATTAAATTTATTTTAATATATTTTAATATTCCATATATGTGCATCGAAAATTGAGCAAATTGAGGAACTGTTTGCGTTTCGGCGCGCTTGCATTGCATACCGCAAATATACCCGTATGAATTGTCTTGTATCGGCACACGTGTGAGATATCTTGACAAAATTGCGTTTCTGTGTAATAATACATACGTCAATACGTTTAAGGGGACACAATTATGACGACTAAGGAAGATTTGAGAATTATCCGCACGAGGAAACTCCTGTCCAACACGCTGCTCGATATGATGGAAGAAGAGTCTATCGAAAAAATCAGCGTCATTGACCTTTGCAATAAGGCGATGGTCAATCGTGCGACGTTCTATGCGCATTTCGAGGACAAATATCACCTTCTTTCATTTGCGCTCGAGGAACTTAAGGACGACCTTTACGCCAAGTTTACAAAAGATACGAAACTTACCACTCCCTACGAGACTATCAACTCGGTGATGATTATGGCGGTTGACTTCTTCTTTGACCAACACAATCACATCGCAAACATCATAAGAAACAATCGAGGCGGAAAAGTGGTTAGCACCATTCAGGACTCCATTGCGCACTCCATTAAGTATCAATTGTCCAAATATAAGGATACGTACGAGATAAAAATCCCTCTCCAACTCATCGCAAGCTTTATCGCAGGCGGAATGCTCAATACGGCGCTTTGGTGCATAGACAACCCCGAAAAATATTCAAAAGAAGAGTTTGTAGCCTATGCGTCCTGCCCTATCGCCGCTCACTATTTCGTGAAAAAGCAATAAATCGACTTTTACCGTCTTGAACCGCTCCACCCAACGAGGTGGCATACGAGGTGAATAAATGAAAAATCAGCATACGGAACAAAACTATACCATCCCTGAAGAATCGTCAAAAGCAAAACGCATAAGCAATCAAAAAATCGTACGCGAATTGTTGCACCAATCCGACAAGGAACTCACCGATGAGGAACTTATACAAGAGGTGCTCAACACCAACGTTACGGAAAACTCCGACAAACACGAAAAAGTATCGTTTGGACAAAAAGCAGCCGATGCGGTTGCAAAATTTGCCGGTAGTTGGGCATTTATTTTCAGTTTCGTCGCCGTTATGGTGATTTGGATGGTGGTAAATATCATCCTCGGCGCAAAGGCTTTCGACGCATATCCGTTTATCCTTCTCAATTTGGTCTTGTCGTGCATTGCGGCGGTTCAAGCACCTCTCATTATGATGAGCCAAAACAGACAAGAGGCAAAAGATAGAAAACGCGCCGAAAACGACTATCGCATCAATCTAAAAAGCGAGTTTCTTATCGATGAACTTTACAAAAAACTTCAACAGGTTTCAGAGACGCAAAAGAAACTTGTGAAAATGATTGAAGAGATGCAAACAAACGCTCAAAACGCAAAAAATCAAAACGACGCAATCAACAATAACAAAACGCACGACTAACGCTTTTAAGACTTCCGCTCGGAAGTCTTTTTTTTTATCTTACGACCAAAAAAACAAAGCCAAAAAACAAACAAAAAAATTTTAAACTTTTTGTGCAAAATATATTGACAAATGCAAAATGCGTGCTATAATTAGCAATCGAAGATAAAGAGTGCTAACAATCAATGAAAAAAATTGCCAAACACGCAATATCGAGCATAACATATTGAAAAGGAGGTTTTTTGAGATGGATACCAACAAATTTACAAAGAAGGCGCTCGACGCAATCAACAGAGCGCAAAATATAGCCCTCGAAAGGCACAATCAACAACTGACAAAGGAACACATCGCATACGCACTTTTGGATGACGACGAGGGACTTATCCCCAAACTCGTAACAAAATGCGGCGGCGACGCACCTGCGCTTTTGCGTGAGATTGACAAGATTATATCCTCGTTCTCGTCCGTTACGGGCGACGGCGCAGGCGAAGTGTATCTGAGTCAAGACGCGTCGCTTATGCTCTCGCAAGCGGAGAAAATCGCAAGCAAGAACGGCGACGATTACGTGAGCGTGGAGCATATATTCGAGGCAATTCTCGACACCCCCACTACTGCGCTTAAGAATGCGTTTGCAAAGTGCAAAGTGACGAAAAAGGACTTTATGAATGCACTTTCGCAGGTTAAAACCTCGAAAGTGACGAACGATAGTCCCGAGGACACGTACGACGTGCTTAATAAATACGGTCACGATATGGTGGAAAGAGCGGCAAGAGGCAAGCTCGATCCCGTCATCGGGCGTGACGACGAGATAAGAAACGTTATACGTATTCTTTCAAGAAAAACCAAAAACAACCCCGTGCTTATCGGTGAGGCCGGCGTTGGTAAAACCGCTATTGCCGAAGGGCTTGCGCAACGTATCGTAAGAGGCGACGTTCCCGAAGGACTTAAGGACAAACACATCTTTGCTCTCGATATGGGCGCACTTATCGCAGGTGCGAAATACAGGGGCGAATTTGAGGAAAGACTCAAAGCCGTGCTTACCGAAATCAAAAAGCAAAACGGCAGGATGTTGCTCTTTATCGATGAGTTGCACACCATCGTCGGCGCAG
>DBJV01000047.1:19636-20155 GCA_002297185.1 Christensenella sp. UBA767 | reverse complement strand
TCACCCGTCAAGGCGGCCCCTACTTCACCGACGACTTTATCGACCTCGGCGACGGCACGTGGCGACAAGTGGGACACTGCATACACCGCAACGAGCACAATCACGAGATTGACAGCGACGCCACCATCGACGGCTACGTCACCGTAACTCCTTTGACCATCGAACGCACCGATTACACCGCCTACACCGCCCTCAAAGCGCAAATAGACGGCTGAAAAACGAAATATCTGCATATTATCGTCAAGTATCTGCACATTTTTAAGCAAAAAAATATGCAGATACTCGTTTTTTATATACAGATAATTTCGCTACGCCGGATTCCCACGGTCACTCCGTTCCCTCTGAATGACAAGTGGAATATTCCATTAGCGCACGCAGTGCGCCTAACGTTACTCTTAGACAGGCGGAGCCGAACTTTATAACTCCACGAAGAGTTAGTTATTGTGAGCATCCACCATTCGTCTGAGTAACCGCCGAGCCGCCTCAAGGTTGCGAAACCTTACGCACAAAAGCAATGCT
>DBJV01000047.1:0-19604 GCA_002297185.1 Christensenella sp. UBA767 | reverse complement strand
ATATGTGTCAAGTTATCTCAATGAGATAAGTGACACGTGTTTAGCACTCGGCGCAATTATAGCCAAAAGCCCCGCTATACAGCGAGGCTTTTGTATTTATTAGTTAAAGGATAACTAAATGAATTTTGGCTTATGCCATTGTGTAAATGACGATCTTCGCAATTCTACGATGACCAGAAGATCCGCCAATAGTGAATTTTACTGAATTGATTGCATCACCTGTCCAAGTATTAGTTGCAAACGTACCGGAATCAACCGTAATAGCATTTTGCTTATCACCAGATGCAAATGTAAATTCAATTTTGACAATGTTTGTACCGGTTATCGTAATAGTGTTACCACCATAGCATCTAACTGAATTGCCAGACGTGTAGAATTTTGGATGATCATTATTTCCGTTTGTCCCTTTATTAAACGTTGCTGTGATAGCATCAACAGTCAATTCAGAAACAACCTCACTGTTTGAATAATTTTGTGCAGTAAAGTCAAGCGTTGTTGCAATGGGTTCTGCAGGTTTCACTTCAAACGTAACAGCGATTGTCACATTTTCCGTAACGGTAACGTCGAAAGAAGTTTCGCCGTTTACTGCGACTGCTGTGCCATTGTTGATCGTGTAAGAAGCAAGTTGATAACCTTCGTCGGGAGTGACGGTAACGGTAACAGTTGTGCCCTTTACAACCTTAGTGCCGGATGTAACGGATTTGTCACCAGCCATAACGGAAGCGATGCTACCGTTTGCGCCTTCAACTGTTGTTTCATAATTTACCGTGTATTCTTCTGCAACAGCAACAACATTGACTTCAACTTGTACAGTGTGTCCGTTTGCCGTAACATTAATTGCAACTGTACCGGGGGCAACACCGGTAACGACACCGTTTTCATCTACGGTTGCGATTTGGTCGTTTTCAGTTACAAACGTTGCTTTCACATCAGTTGTTACTGCGGGGTTTGCAGTGACAGTAATTTGCGCAGTACCGTTTACACCGATTTCTTTGAGGTCAATCGTAGCAACGGGTTGCCAATCGATTACAACTTGTTCTGCTTTAAGGATGATAACTTGAAGCTTGTTGTAGTTAACCGAAACGTTGACATTAACGAGATTGAACGATACGCCGTCATTAAGGAGAGCAACAATAGCATTTACAGCTGCCGAGTCACTTGAAAGGGCATTGCCTTCCCAATGTTCAACAACGGTGTCTCCAATCATCCATTTGCCGTTTTTAACGACGAGTCCGTTGATCGTCACAAGTTCTGCACTGTTAGCAAGAGTCAATGCATCGTAACCGGCTTGGTCGTTGATGACTTTTGCGGTGATAACAGTTTCAGTATCTTTTTCGTCTACCTTTGTGGGGCTTGCAAGTTGGATAAGGCCATTATATTCAGCTTTTTTACCCGTGAAAGTATACTCTTTGCCGATAACAAAGCCTTCAGGAACATTGCCTTTGCTGTAATATACGTAAACGGCTTGACCGTCTGCATCTTGAACATATACAGCTTTCGTATCAATTGCGGTTACAATACCGGTGAGTTTCACTTCGGTATTTACAGCGGTTTCGCTTGATTTGAAATCTGCAATAGACATCGTTGCATATTTTTCAGCAAACGTTGCAGTGATAACCACTTCGGTATCGTTTTCAGCAATCGTGTAAGTAGTACCCGTGATAGCAGTGCCGTTGACTGTGATTTCACCGAGTTTGTAGTATGCAGATGCCGGAGTTGCAGTGATCGTAAGAACAGTACCATCTCTGTATTGTTTTGTCGTGTCAAGAGCATCTTCGCCGACTTTAACGCTAACAGAACCATTTTCAGGTTGGTTTACGGTTACGGTTGCGTATTTGATTTCTCTGAACGTTGCAGTGATTTGGACATTGGTTGCGCCAAGCGTGTAGGTGTATGCACCGTCGGTGCCTTTTGCAAGTTCCGTGCCGTTGACAAACACTTTGACGAGTTCATAACCCTCGGTTGCAACGGGGTTGAGAGTGATAACGTTCTCTTGTTTGAGAGTTACGGGAAGAGTTTGTTTGTTGTCGCCAACGAAAACTTCAACCGTACCTCCGGTGATTTCGCCGAGAGAAACTTCTACGTTAGCAAGAGTTCTGGTGACAGTGATCGGGAATTCGCAGTTTGCGGTTTTTGCTTCTTCGCCTTCACCGACGGTGAGAACTGCGGTGAGAGTGACCGTCATACCGTCCGTGGTGGGAACGTTAACATTTGCAACGTATTTGCCATCAACGAGATCGATTGCGATAACAGCATTGTCGGAGGACGTCCAAACAATCGTTGCGCCGTTGATACCGGTTGCAGCGAGTTCAATCGTCGTACCGGAAGATTTTGCGGTGATTGTGAAATCTTTCTTCAAAGCCTCAAGTGCTTCGTCAACCAATTCTTGATTGGTCTTTACGGGAGCCGGTGCGGGTTGACCGTAGAGTTGGCAAACGAACGGGTTTTTAGAAACTTCGCAAGCACCAACTGTTGTATAAGACTTATCGTTTCTAGTACCGAGCACGCACTCTTTTCCATCCAAAACTGCGGTATAGGTGTTCAACGTATCATTCCAAGACCAAGTCATTGAAGCCGTTTCGTGGAACTCTGCGTTAAGGTGCGTACCGCTTACAACCATTTCAATATATTGCTTTTTGCCTTCAATCGTAGAATAGAGACGATAGGTGTTTTCGGAAACGATTTCTACGTAAACGTCAATACCTTCATCGACCTTTTCCGTCGTTGCAATGTAGAAACTACTCATAGAGCCAAGGAGATAAACGACTTTGTTTGCCTTGGTTTGGTTCATAACAAGCTTATATGCAACGCCTTCAACGCCTTTGACACCGGCTACTCTATTGTCTTTTGCTTTGATGGTGACGGTGATATCTTTCGTATCGGTTGCTTCACCGCTTGTGATCATTGCCGTGAAAACTACGGTTTGATCAGCATCGGTTTGAGCAATCGTTACGTGATTGCCGTTGAGCGTTGCGCCCGTGCCGGATTTGAGCGTCCAAGTGATCGTTGCAACATCGGAAGTTGCGAGGTCAAAGTCTTTGTCTGTTGCAAAATCATTCAAAGACGCTTTTACGTATGCAACTTTTTCGGCATCGGTAAGTTCTTGTGCTTCGATCTTGACAAGTTGGATTTGGAAGAAACCGCTTTGTGCATCTGCTTTCAAGCCTCTGCAATAACCGTAAACGGTAACTTTTTGACCTTCTGTGACGTTCTTCAATTCGCTTCTCAAAGTGAATGCGTGGAGATAAACGCCTTTTTCGGTTGCAAGATAGAGTCTGTCGGTCTTTTCACCGGAGGATACGGTAACGCCAGTTATCTTGATGTATTTACCGGTATAATCGGATGCTTTTGCGTTTGCCAAATCAAGATCCGCCATATCGAATTCTTTTTCGACTTGGGGTTCGTAAGTTTCGGTCGTAGTAGCAACCGTGACCTTCGTGGTATTGATTTGCGGAATATCACTCTTTGAAGTTCTCGTACCCCACACAGTTACGTAAGAGCCGAGTTCAAGAGTGTTGCTTGCATCACCGTTGTAGCTGAACACTGCACCGGTCTTGTCTGCGATGACGTAAGAGCCTTTCGTGTTGCCTTCTGTTTGTTTTGCTACGATCCAACCGGTGATGGAGTAAACGATGTTGTTTTCTTCTTTTGCCAAGAATTCAGCAATCGTTACGGGGATTGCAGAAACGAGGTTGACAGTAAATTCTTTCGTATCGGACAACGATGCGTCACTGGTGTGCGTAAGTTTTGCAGTGAGAGTGACGGTTGTATCGGTATCGAATTTGTAAGTTACGCTTGCGTTGTCAGCAGCAACGACTGCTTTTGCGGTATCGCTTGCAATCCATTCAATCTTAACGTCGGGATAAAGCACGTCTGCATTCATAAGTTTGGAGACAGTGCCGGTGCCGTAAATCGTGGTGCTGGTGAACACTCTGGTCTTTGCATCTTCGATTTGTTCTGCGGGTGTTTTTTCGGGGATTTCTTTCACAACGAGTGCATCGGTGCCAACGGGGACGAGATACATTGCGTTGGAGTAAACGCTTACAACGCCCTTAACGTCTGCAACTTTGCCTTTGTTGTTGGTGAAAGTCTCAATGAAGTTGGTTTGAGCATCACCAAGGAGCATACATTCGGAAGAAGATATGCGGAGGTAAGTCTCGTTTGAACCAACCGTGAATTTGTAGTAGCTGTTTTTCGTATCGATGTCGCCGATAACGACGTTCTTGATCGTGACGAATCTATATTCTCTCTTGACCAAGTTTGCGTCTTTCATATCGTTTGCAGCAAAGACTTCGTTGGTGATATCTTCGTATTCAACGGTCTTGGTCTTGTCGACGATCTTGATTTCAGCATTTTCAATGTTGCCATAAGAAGACTTCGTACCGGTGATTTCGATCTTCATACCAAGTTCAACACCAACGGTAACGGGGTCTTTCTTGGTTGAAAAGATGTAATATCCACCATCTTCGTCAAACATATACAACTTGTTGTATTTGTTGCCGTTTGCCTTGGAGCTGATGATTGAAACCGTACCTTGAACCGTGACAGAATCGCCTGCTTTTGCAGCTTTGTACTCTGCGTAAGTCAAAAGCGTGTATGCCACGATCGTGTATTTAATCTCGACGGTTGCGGTTACGCCCTTCGCATCGGACAACGTTGCCGTAAGAGCGAACTTCACTTCGGTCTTCGTCTTGCCGTTGACGTGAACGGTGGTCTTGTCGCCGTCAACCGACAATGTAACGTCGGTCTCTTCACCGTCGTTGGCAGAAATTGTCCACGTTATCGGATAAGAAACGCCGGCATATACTTGATGGTTATCAAGTGTGAAATCGCCACTGACCTTCGATCCTCTAACGTTAGCTCTGAGTGCGTTTGCAGCCATAGTAATGCCGTTGGCATCATACGGTTGCTCACCTTGACCTTTATCTTTGTCGCAGGCAACGAATGCCGACAAGCAAAGAATAAGGATCAATACGCAAACCAAAAGCTTCTTAAAATTGAATGCCTTTTTCATTTTGCTTCTCCTTTATAATTTGTTTGTTTTTTGATTTTATATAATATGGCTTATGCAACCACAGTTATATACTTCGGAGCGAGTACTTTGATTTGATACGGGTTGTTGACGTCTTCTTCGGTCTTTCCTTCGGGGACGTAGTAGTCAACGATACCCATAATGTTTATCGTTTTGCCAACGTATGCGTCCTTGGTGATGAGGTTGTTGTTTTCGTCGTAGAAAACTGTCGTTCTCACCGTGATGGAATTGCCGAGAGCGTCCTTGCAGTAGAGCGTCATTGCGCCCTTTTGAGAACTGTCTTCGTTGGTCGTCGTGCTTGCGCTTACGACTTTGAGGTTGTTTGCCTTTACAGACGTTGACAACAACAATTTCGGATAGCTGATCTCTGCTGAATCACCGTCTTCGAAGTGCACGGTAACGTCCGTTTGATTTGCAAATTTTGCAGTATCTATCTCTTGATAAGATGCCTCGTGCGTTTCGTTGTCAAGACGCTTGATGTTGGTAACCTTGTCTGGCTCGAACAAGTCGCAAGTGATATCCGTGATTTGGTATACGCCGGCAGTAGAATAATACTCAACCATACCGATCATACGGACATAGTTGCCTATTTGCAAAACTCTCAAAACACCCGGGCTTGGGCTGAAACTGTAATAGCAAGGCATACCGTAATGCATACCGGTATCGGGATCGGATTCAAGAGTCTCGATATATGCTGAGTTGTTGTTGAGCATAACAACTACACCGTCAAAAGAAACTCTCTTGCCGACGTAATTCTCAACGTTGCAACGCAAGTCTTTGAGACCTACTTCGATTGCGTCACCGACGAACATATCCGGGTCTGCGACTTCGGAAAATACATTGAGTTTGAATTGCTTTGCTTGCTCCAACGCTGCAACTGCAATCGTGCCGTATTTGTTGTTTGCGGTGTTCGATGCAACTGCAAGACCTTCTTGCAAAATCTCGATATTGAGGTTGCGATACTCTGCGCCTTCAGACGGTTGGTACCAGACCCAAGTGAGATATCTGCTTCCCGTAGAGTCTGCTTTCCACTCATCGCCGTCCGGCTCTATCATAATGGATACGGCTGTCGAAAGTTTTTCTTTCGTAAATCTCGACGCCTTGTGTCCGTAAGGTTCGATTTTACCAGTTGATTCGGGTGTGTTTATAGCAAGATAACGTGCTTTGAGTATACCACCCTCAACGATGCTTTCCGGAACGTTAAAGTGCGTCGTGTCTCCATCGACGTAACGCTTCACGGTAACTTCCTCAAGCAAAGGATTGTTGAGATCCAGTTTGACTTGAGAAACGTAATCAATACGCTCGGGCGCCCCCTTATCGCACGCTGCAAAGCAGCACGCGATAAGAGCGACCAAACATACTATTGATAAGACGCTAATAAGTTTTTTCATAATCTTATCCGTAATTTTTAATATGTTTTAGTATTTTAATTTTGTTTCGTTTATTCGATTATCCAAATATCTTAATAGATACGGATTATTCGTTGATTGCGTATCTGCACTCTGCAACTGCTGCTGCAAACAATGCGTTGATATCGGGGTTTGCGTCACTCATACAAGCAGCAAGGAGTTTGCCTACTTGGTCACGAGCGTCGGAAGAACCTACGAATGCAGGAGAGGTGTAATATGCTTCTTCTTGTTCCATACAGACCTTTGCAGAAAGGAATGCGATGTTGTCGCCACCGTCTGCCATTTCAAGCAACGATGCGTACGTCGGATCGTTAACAACCGATTTCAATACGGGAACGTAACCGGATGCAGTCGAGAATTTAGCTTGGAAGCTTACGTTGGTCGTGAGGTATTTGAGGAAGAGCCACGTGGTTTTTTCTCTTTCTTTGTCACTGTCTTTGAAGATGCAAACAGACGGACCTTGAGAGATAACTTTGGGGTTGTTTTGATCGATTTGCGGAATGCTTACGATACCTACTTCAAACGGATAGCCGTTTTCACCCTTGGTCGGTCTTTGGTGAGTTGCACCTGCGGAAGAACCAATGGACATAAAGCTCTTTTGGTTTACGAACAAGTTGGACGTATATTTACCGTTAAGAGATTGAGTGGTTACCAAACCGGATTGATACCATTCACGGAATCTCTTGACGAAATCTTTGTTCGTATCGTTGTCGAACAAGAATCTATTGCCGTCTTGAGAACCGGTGTACGGAGAACCGAGTTGTTCACACATAGTGATGAACCAGTTTGCTTCGGAGTCGTAACCGAGCGGGATATATTTGCTGTCTTTTGCTTTGATAGCTTTGCAGACTTTTTCCATACTTGCGTTGCAATCTGCGGGGCAAGCGTCGGTGCACCACCAGTGTGTCGGAACTACGAGTTCGGGCTCACCTTCTTTTCTGTTCTTGTTGTATTCTGCAAAGAAAGTCTTATTGTAGTAGAGAACTTCGGTAGATTTAGAGAAAGGCATTGAATACATCTTGCCGTCACCGTATTGTTTACCTTCGTTGTAGTAACCTTGGATGAAGTCGTTCTTTTGTTCTTCGGTGAGACCGACGATCGTCTTCGTTCCGTCCTTCAACGTAATTTCTTCGGTGCTGTTGATGTAATCGTCAAGCATTACCGTTGCGCCGAATGCGTTGTAAAGTGCAACGTGATCGGGATAGCAGTACGCCATATTGGGGTGTTTATTGGCGTTCAATTCTGTCTTGATTTGGTCACGGACATCGTCGTAGCTGCCGACTTGTTCCCACTTAATCGTATAATTAGAGGGATAAAGCTCGTTAAACTTTGCGATGTACTCGTCCAATACCGCCGACAAATTTGAACCCATCGTATGATAGAACGTGATGGTGTTCTTGTCGCCCTCTTTGTTGCACGCTGCAAGCGCGATCAACGACGACATTGCGATAATCAGAACAAGCAATAATATCAATGCTTTTTTCTTCATAACTATTCTCCTTTTTGATTGTTGTAATTATGTTTATGCACTACGTCATAATGCATAAATTTCTTAACCCTTAATACCGCTTCTGGATACACCCTTCATAATGTATTTTCTAAGGAAAATAAACACTGCGAAAAGCGGAGCGGATACGATGGCTACTGCCGCCATTTGTTGCGGATAGTTTGGCTCGTTGGTAGTCAAATCCGTAAAGTTTGCGCCTCTCAAACCGTTTGATACGAGCTTGTGCAAATCGTCGTTAGCGACGAGTCTAGGCCAAACGTAAGAGTTCCAAGCGCCCATCATCTTCAAAATCGTGATGGAGATAAGCGTCGGAAGTGCAAGCGGAATCATAACCTTCCACAAATACTTCAAATCGCTCGTGCCGTCGACTTTTGCCGCCAAATACAACTCGTTAGGGATTTGCATAAAGTTCTGTCTCAACAAGTAGATGTAGAACACGCTTACGAGGAACGGGACGATAAGTGCCGTGTACGTATGCATCCAACCGAATTGATTGACGGTAATATAGTTGGTGATCGTAAACATTTCACCGGGGATCATCATCGTTGCGAGCAACGCGCCGAACAAAAGGTTTTTACCCTTAAATTCGAGTCTTGCAAACGCAAATGCCGACAATACCGTGATTATCAAAGACAATATCGTTGATATGACGCCGACGATTACGGTGTTTTTGAACAATACGCCGAGATTACCTACTTCAAAAGCAGCGGCATAGTTTGACCACATAACTTGTTTAGGCCAGAACGTCGGAACGCTCATTCGGTACTCTTCAAGGGTTTTAAGAGACGAGTTAATCATCCAATAGAACGGGAACAATACCGCAACCGCAACCAAGATCAAGAATAGGTAGCGCAAAATCATTCCGAACACGCCAAACGCTTTTTGCTTGCCTGCAACTTGTTTTATATTCATTTTGTGCATTACTGTATCTGCCATAACACACCTCTCAATAATGAACTCTCTTCTTGCTTACGTACAAGTTGATGATCGTAACTGCAAGAATGATAGCAAACAAGATAAGCGCGGCTGCACTTGCTCTGGCTTGTTGGTTGTTTTCAAGTGATTGATAGATAAAACCGACCATAGTGTTCATGGTACCGCTCGCGTTGGTGTCACCGGGAGGGCCCATCGTTTCGCCGAAAATACCTACGATGCTAGTATATTCCTTAAAACCGCCGATAAAGCCTGTGATAACGACGTACGCAATCATCGGTGAAAGAAGAGGAACTGTTATACGAGTAGTAATGCGCCACTTCGGAGTGCCGTCGACTTTTGCCGCATCATAATATTGTTTGTTGACGCTTTGAAGTCCGCCGAGCAAGATCAAAATCTTGAACGGCAACGCGTTCCAAACAATATATATAACCATAACGGTCATATTCGCCCAGTAAGTCGAACCGGCGTTTATCCAGTTTACAGGCTTGCCGCCAAATGCCATTATTAGGTTATTTACTATGCCGGCAGTATATATTATTTCGTTATCCGTACCGAGGAAACTACCGACGATATTGAACATTGCTGCAAAAACCAGACCGATTGCAATCGAGTTGGTGACGTACGGCAAGAAGTATATCGTTTGAAGCAATCTCTTGAGCGGGCCGATTGAATTGAGCACGACTGCAATGAGAAGTGCTAAAATCGTTGAAATAGGCACTGTCAAAACGCAAAGCAAAATCGTGTTTTTAAGGCACGTCAAGAAGCCTTGGTACTCAACGACTTTCGCAAAGTTGCCGAATCCGAATGTGACTTCGGCACCGAGTTTATCGTATCCTTCGGAAAATGCGAGTCTAACCGTGTTAATCAACGGCCACAACGTAAATATTGCCAACAAAACAAGTGCAGGCAATAGATACAACCACGCCTTCCATTGATGTTTGGAGTCAACCATATTATTTTACCTCGCTGTCGTTATTTTCCACGCCGTCCAACTCGTCTTTGGTGTTTTCTTCGACAATAGTTTCAACGCCTGCCTCGTTCGTAGTCACGGCAGCATCGACAATAGTGTTTTCGTCAATCTCGTTCGTTTCGACATTCTCGGACTCGACCTCTGCGTTATTCACAGCCGGATCTTGGCTCATATATTCGAAACATTTTGCCTTTTCTTCTTCAGAGAGGAAGATACGTTGCTCGTCTTTTGCAGCGTTATGTACCGTGAAGGACGGATAAACCTTGTTTTGACCGTCGTTGTAGTAAGCATAGTAGCCTTCACCGACCTGCTCTGCACCGACCATAACTGCTTCGTTGATGTCGATCGTGGTCTTGATTTTGCCGTTTTCTACGCCTGCGAAATAGATCGGAGTGCCATTTTCGGTTTCGCCCGTTACGCACACGTAATCCGTATCGAGCACGAGTTCAACGGGTTTCGCCTTGGGCGTGCAAAGTTTGATGAGTTTTGCAAATTTATTCTCAAACCAAGCGACGATTTTCTTGACGAACTTGGGTTGATTTGCTTTCTTTTCTGCGTTTGCGGCGTCTTTTTGTGCCACTTCTGGCACTTTGAGCGCGCCGAGGTCAAACGTCTTGCCGTCGTTTTCGACGTACAAAGTTTGACGCGTCTTGCTCCATTCATAAACCGTGCTCGGCTCGACGGATGCCTCCCAGTCAACTCTCTTTCTTGAGAAGATGAACACCTTGTTGGGCTTGATGTCAAAGCGAACCGTGTCTTTGGTGGTATCGACAACGCTCGTTGCGTCGATGATAGAACGGATAATCGGGCTTGTCGCGTGTGCGTTTGCAGACACGATGCTGACGTCGCGTCCCATAACTTCAACACTCCTGAGGTCGCAAGTAAGCGCACCGTTGTCGTTGAGGATAAATCCTTCCGGACGAATACCGACATATACGTCCTCGTCCTCAATTCCGGGAACGTCCAAAATCGCGTCATCGCCTATGTAAACCTTGCCGCCCTTGACTTCACCTTCGAAAACGTTGATAGGCGGTGTGCCGAGGAATTTTGCAACGAACAAGTTTGCAGGGCTGTCATAAACGTCTTGCGGCTTGCCGATTTGTTGCACTACGCCGAGTTTCATAACGACGATCATATCGGAGATGCTCATTGCCTCTTCTTGGTCGTGTGTAACGAAAACGGTAGTGATATTGGTTTCTCTTTGGATACGTCTGATTTCTTCACGAGTTTGCAATCTCAAACGAGCGTCGAGGTTGGAAAGAGGCTCGTCAAGCAAGAGGACGCGCGGCATTTTAACGAGTGCGCGAGCAATAGCGACACGTTGTTGTTGTCCGCCCGAAAGTTCACTCGGTTTACGATCCATAAGTTCGTCGATTTGAACGAGTCTTGCAGCGTCGTAAGCTCTCTTGAGCATATCTTCTTTGGAGAGTTTGTCCTCGCCTCTGAGGTTTTGCAACGGGAACAAGATATTTTGTTTGACCGTCATATGCGGATAAAGCGCATAGTTTTGGAAGACGAGACCAACGCCTCTGTTTTCGGGAGCAAGCGCGGTAACGTCGTCGTCGCCGAAGAAGATTTTACCGCCGGTGGGCTTTTGCAGACCGCAAATCATATAAAGCGTGGTGCTTTTGCCGCAACCGGACGGGCCGAGAAGTCCGACCAGTTTACCGTCGGGTATGGTGAATGTGAAATTGTTGACAGCAACGACTTCCTTGCCCTTTTCGTGACGGCTTTGGAAAACTTTGGTCAAATTTTCGAGTACAACTTTCATAATCCCTATATTCCTTTATAATGTTTTCATATACAAAGACTAAAAGTCCTTATTATCCGTTGATTTTTGCGCTTACTTCTCTTCCTTATTCGGATCCTGCGCTGCGCTCTCGCTTTGGGCGTTTTGAGCGGAGTTATCCGTCGAAGATTGATCGACGTTCTCAATATTGTTGCCATTCTCGTCCACGATCTTTTTGCCCTTGCGATAGTTGAGCGAACTGTTGTAGAAATCAAATCCGCCGTTCTCTTTATAATTGTTGCGTTCCGCAAGAGCGGCTTGTTCGGCTTTCTTGAATTCAAGCAATTCTTCGTCGTTGTCGAAAATCATCTGGCTTGCAAGGTCAACCGTGACCGTTCTTGCAATAAGGTCGTGCAAGAAGGAGCGAGACGTATTTCTCGTGACGATAAATACGACGAGTTGAAGAATGCAAAGCGCAACGAGTACGCAAATGCCCACGATCATACTGAGCGTGCCGAAAATCATCATAATGATAAGTAACACCGGCACCATAATCTCGAAAACGTACATGCCGAGTATTGAGCGGACGAACATAGAAAAAGGTCTTACACGCACGCCGTTCGTATGCATTACGGCTATGCCAAAGACCTTCTTACCTATAGTTTGCCCGTTCTTAAAGCAAATCGGAATAATGAATTCGAGAATTAGCATTGAAAGGAAAATACCGATTGACGTTATCATCATCGACAACGCCGGTACCAAAGACGCCTCTTTCACGAACTCTTCGTTTGCTTTGAGAGTGTCGGAAAAATCTTTGTTTACCTCTTCTTTATGCTCGTCGATAATGGCTTTTTGCTCGTCCGTCAATTCATTGTATTCCTCTTCGGTTACGTTGAAATCGACGCCGTAAATTTCCTTGTATTTTGCGTTAATTTCGGTTGCGGTTTGTGTGAAAATTGTAGTGTAAGTTTCGTAATGTTGGTCGTACTTGCAGATAACGGACAAAAGCGCCATAAATCCCGTTGCCAAAACGGCTACGAGAATAATGTCCAAAAGAAAGGCAGACGCTCTCTTCAAAACACTCGCTTTTTGTACGTCGTAAATCATCTACGATTCCCCTCTCGATCGTGCCAAAGCACGCTTTCAATCCACGGCACCGAGCGTACGATTATATATATTATAATCATAATATGCGCAATGCCCTTAATTTACTCTCAAGATATGCTAACATATTTCGACAAAAAAAACAATGCCCATTTTTCAAATACCTTAAAATATTTTGTCCAAATACGTCCGCGCGGCGTTTTTCGTCCCCAAAACCTTTGCAAAAAAAGCACTCTAAAGAGTGCTTTTCTGTTAGTTATTATGCATGTGTATTGCAAAAATTTTACAGCAAATTTTTTAATGTTACGACACGAAAAGTGTTCAGAATTGCTCAAAATCGCGCCGTTTTTCATTTTGCAAGTCCCAACGCTTGACACGTCTGTTCGATGCTATCCGTAGGGGAAAGAGCCTCTTCTATGCTGAAAGCGGCAGGATTTTTGCTATCCTTGTTTTTGCGGCTTTCCGCGTCTTTGAGTTTGGATTGCAACTCTTTCGTTTGCGCCGAAAACTCGCCGTTTTGCTCTCGATAAACGGGGCGTGTAAGGCGTTCCACTTCACGTCTGAAATGCGCCTCCATTTCGTCCTCGCAAACGCTCTTGTTGAGCGAGAAATCCTGCATCAAAAATTTGGTCAATTCCACCTCGACGTTGACCGCCACGCTCTCGACGTTTAGCGCGTCTTTATCGAAGTGATATCTCTCCTTCATCTGCTCGTACGCACCGAGCCATTTCGCCCTAAAAAGCCTCAACCTTTCAAGTTCCGCGCGATACCTGGCTTTGACGTCGGAAGTCAGTTTATCGGCATTCTCCGTAGCGGTTACGAGCGCAAGTTTTATCTGCTCTTCTCTGCCCTTCAAAACGTCAATCTGCGCCCTCAAATCCTCACACTCTTTTTTGAGTTCGGATATACGAGCGCGCTGCTCTGCCTGCACCTCGTCGCACTTTGCGCCCTCGAGCGCAATATAACTTTCCACCGCGTCGATATCGTACCCTTTTCGGCATATTGCAAACCTTGTGATTTTCTTCTTTTTCATAGCCACCTCTCTATAAAAAATCATACCTCGATTTATGCAATATTTCAAAAACCGCTTTTGTCGAAATTTATCGAACTTTTGTCAAAATCGGCACTTTATGTCTATTCTTTATGCAAATAAAGCGTGTTTTGTGCTAATTGCATTGATTTTTTGAAAATAAAAAAGAGGGGCTGTGAAACCGCTCTTTTTTATGAAAATTTAGTGTTAAATTTTTAGTTTTTATTGTGTTTTTTTGATAAGAATTTTGTTGTTTAGTGTGTTTGATTAAGCAACTCGTTTTTGAGTTTCCAAAGGTTTTCCGAGAGGTCAACCTTGTAATCTTGCGTGTTGATTACGCGGCGATATTCGGGGAAAAACGCTTTGATATTTTCGTCCTCTCTGTCGCAGATTTCTTTAAGCGACGGCATATCGTAAACGAGCTTTCCGTCCTTGAAAATCGGCACCATAAGTTCTTTGATTTCGTAGTCCTCGAAAGTGGTCTTTTTCCACGTCTGTTCGGGGTGAAAAATTGTGAGAGGTTTGGATGTATCGAACATGTCGTCCTCAAGGCAAATAAGGTCTGCTTGCGCCATACCGTCTTTGGATATACGCACGATTTTTTTCACGCCGGGATTGGTGGTCTTTTCGTGGCTGTTGGATATCTTGATTTTCGGCACAAGTTTGCCGTCCTCTTCGAGTGCGCAAAGCTTATATACGCCGCCCAACGATGCGTTTTTATAACTCGTAATAAGTTTCGTTCCTATGCCGTAAACGTCGATTTTTGCCTCTTGCGCGTTGAGAGCAAGCAAGATATCTTCGTCGAGGTCGTTGGTTGCAAATATGAGGCAATCGCTGTGTCCTGCGTCGTCGAGCATCTTGCGAGCCTTGCGAGAGAGATACGCCAAGTCGCCGCTGTCGAGGCGGATACCGACGGGTTTATGCCCTGCCGCTTTGAGTTTGTCAAACACCTTGATTGCATTTGGCACGCCGCTCTTGAGTGTATCGTAAGTATCCACCAAAAGCAAGCAATTGTCGGGATAAATTTCGGCGTATTTTTCAAAAGCCTCGAGTTCGCTGTCAAAGGACATAACCCAACTATGCGAGTGCGTGCCGGTTACGGGAATGCCGAAAAGTTTGCCTGCAACTACGTTGGACGTCGTGCGGCAACCGCCTATGCAAGCGGCTCTTGCGCCGTAAATACCTGCGTCCGCGCCTTGCGCTCTGCGCAATCCGAACTCGCTTATTTTATTTTTGGTGCATTCTTTGAGACGTGCTGCTTTCGTAGCAATCAACGTTTGGTGATTGATAAAAGTCAACAACGCCGTTTCCACGAGTTGAGCCTCCCAAAGCGGTGCGGACACCGTCAAAATCGGCTCGTACGGAAACACCATCGTTCCTTCCGGCACAGCCTTTATATCGCCAGTAAAGCGGAAGTTTTTGAGTGCGGTAAGGAACTCTTCTCCGAAAATGCCGAGCGAGCGCAAATACTCTATATCGGTATCGTCAAAATGGAGATTGAGGATATAATCTATCGCTTGTTCGAGACCTGCTGCGATTGCGTATGAATATCCGCCGCTACCGCGATAAAACACGTCGAAAACCGCCCTTCTCGTATCCAAACCGCAAAGATGATAGCCGTTCATCATCGTGAGTTGGTAAAGGTCGGTGAGCAACGTGAGGTTGTTCGTTTTTGTTCTTTCGGTAATATAAGCCGTATCGTTCATATTTTCACCCCCGACGTCAAGCGTTGCGCCCTGCGCAATAAACGTCGTCTTTTTTGAATTGATTGAATTTGCGTTTATAATCTTTCGGCACGTGATAGTATTTGAGCGTATCCCAGTCTATCGACAAATACTCTTTCTGTTCCTTTCTCGAATACACGCAGCCAACCACGAGCCTGTTGAAGAATGCGGAGATTCTGTCCCCTGCCTTTTCGCTCGTCACGTTTGCCTTCTCAAAGAACTTGCCGACGAGTTTATAGTTGCGCACTTCGTAGTCGGTGAGTATCGCACCGCCGATTGCGCCCGTTTGCACGAGTCCTCTGACCTTTCTGTACGCAAGTTGACTATTGCGAGCAATGACGTAAACGATGCCGATTGCAAGTGCGATAAGAGCAACCGCAAGGCACGCAGGTTTTGTGACGGGAACTGCGTCCATACGCAAAAATTCCAGCCAAAAACGCCCTATGCAGTACCAGAAGAGGTAGAACAACATAAGTATGCCCGGGTATTTATTTTGATAATCCTTTCTCCAGAGCGCAACGCAGATAAGTGCGCCGATAGTGTTCCACACGCCCTCGTAGAAGAACGTTGCGCAGAACCAGTTTGCGCCGCCGCCTGCGATAATGTGTTGGTGAACGGTGTCGTAAAACTCGCTCGAAACGCCGCTCGGACTATCGATAAGCACGCCGAACGGGAAAAATTGAAGTTTTGGATTGGTGATAGGAAGTCCGAACGCCTCTTGATTGACGAAGTTGCCCCATCTGCCGATAATCTGTCCTATAAACACAGGCACAACCACGAGGTCTATTACATTTAAGTAATTGGTCTGTTTTTTATGGCGCAAAGTGAAGAAAATCGCGCCGAGCAAACCGCCCACGAGACCGCCGATAATGGTTATACCGCCCTGCCAGATTGCGATGATGTTGACAAACTTATCCCAACCGTGCAAACCGTTGTCTCCAAAGTACTCGTCCGCACGCGGAATGACGTACAAAAGTCTAGCAAATACGATTGCAAGCGGAATGAGCCACAAAAACAATTCCACGGCGTCGTCGGACGTAAGCCCGACTTTTTTTGCTTGCCAGCAAGCGTAAAGCAAGCCGAGCAACATACCCATGACAATAAACACGGCATACCATTGCACCGTGAGATTGCCTATTTCAAAGGCGACTTTCGGGTCGCTTGCAGTTGAAAGTACGGAAAAAATCATAGTTTATTTCCCCAAATTTAGTCTTGTGGCGCCGCTTTGGCGGATAGCCGTCTTAAATACGTTTTCTGCTCCGAACATAACGTCGAGCGCACTCTTTACACCGCTCTCGCTCTTTTTGGCGAATACCAAAATCGTTCCTGCAAAACCGCCGCCGTGTACGCGCGATGCAACCACGCCCTCGATTTTGACCACTCTGTCAAGCGCGTTTTCGAGATTGTGATTTTTGCCTGCCGGAGAGTAGGTGTTTTGAAGTTTGTATCGAGAACTCAATCCCGACTTGTTTACGATATCGAGGAAAGCGTCCTCGTCTTTATCATTGATAGCCTTGACCGCCTCTTCCACGCGCGCGTTCTCTTCAAAGAAATGCTCCGCACGCAAGTACGCTCTTTCGCTCACCTTGCCGACGATGTTGTTTTTGTCTCTCTCCCACTTATCCGCAGGGATTTCGTGAAGGAGTTTTGCCCCAAAGCACGTTGCAACCTCTTTCATCTCTTGCGGAATCGCCGCATAATCGTCCGTAAGGTCGCTATGATCTCCGCCCGTTGCGATTACGAAAATGTCGAGATCGTCAAAAGCCCAGTTCGCTTTCTCCACGACGGGATTATCGAAGTCGGCAAAATCTATAAGGTTTACGCCACCCAGCGAGATTGCGCTTTGATCCATAAGTCCGCACGGCTTGCCGAAGAAAGTGTTTTCCGCATACTGTGACGCTTTTGCCTTGAATATTGGATCGAGTTCGCCGCAGTTGTACATAACGTTGAGAATTTGCGCAATTGCAAGTTCAAAAGAACTTGACGATGACACGCCCGAGCCTTTTGGAACGTTTGACGTCATACAAGCGGAAAAACCGCCAACGTTTTTGCCCGAACGCTTAAAGTAATCCACCACGCCTTTGATAAGCGCATTGGACGTGCCTATCTCGCTCACCGAGAAAGTGGGAGCGGACACGTCAACGCGGAGCATGGGATATCCTTTGGATTTGACCTCTATAATACCGTCCGTACGCGGCGAAACGCTTGCGAGAGTATCAAAATTGATTGCCGAGCAAAGCACTTTTCCGCCGTTGTGGTCGGTGTGGTTACCCACGATTTCGATACGTCCCGGGGACGAATAAAAATCCACGTCCTGCGTGTTGAAAACGTCCTTGTGCATTGCAAGCAATTCCTCAAAACGCGCTCTTTGCTCGTCTGCGCCCGATGCGAAAACGTCCTTGCAAACTTTGTCGAAGTTGTCGCCGAAAAGATAGTCAAATCTCATAACGTCGTCCTTTAATAGCATAATTATGCTATATTGTACCATAGCGCATTGAAATTTGCAATACTATTGCGCAAAGTGGCTTGCTATACCAATTTAAGTGTGCTACAATATTTGCGTTAAAAAAATTTTATACTTTCACTCGGAGGTTTTATGTCGCCAAGACTTTCTTATGACGAAATTGCAAAGCAAAACGTCGCGAAACTGCTCGATTATGCGGTGAAACAATTGTATTTGGAAGATTACGACGTGATATACGTCCAAAACCAATTGCTCGACGCTTTGAAACTCACCGAGCCGACGGACTCGGACAAAATCGGCGATTACGATTTTTACGACGTTATGGACTCGCTTTCGAGCTACGCCGTACGCAAAAAAATCATTGAGGAAAACCAAAAATTGCTCTTTGAAACGCGCCTCATCGGCTACTGCATGCCCGCCCCGTCCAAAGTGGTGGATATGTTTGACGACATCGCCTCGTACGAAGGTGCGAAAGCGGCGTGCGATATGCTCCACACCCTCGGCATCGACAGCGCGTATCTGCGCAAAAAAGACCTCGACAAGAACATAATTTGGGAGCACGACTGCAAGAGAGGCAAAATCATAGTTACAATCAACCTCTCCAAGCCCGAAAAAACTCCCGAACAAGTGCGCCTTGCCAAAGAGGCAAAGACGGGTTATCCAAAGTGCGCCTTGTGTGCGGAAAATCTCGGCTTTGCAGGCAATGCGGCAATGGCAGCTCGTCAGACGATTCGCACAATCCCCTTCCAACTCGACGGCGAGGACTGGTTTATGCAATTCTCCCCGTACAGCTACTTTGACCAACACGTCATCGCAGTCTGCAAAGAGCATAGACCTATGTGCGTAAGCGACGCAACCTTCCGCCGCATGCTCGACTTTGTGGATATGTTCCCCCACTACTTTATCGGCTCCAATGCGGCGCTCCCCATCGTGGGCGGTTCGATCCTTGCGCACGACCACTATCAAGGCGGCAACAAGGTCTTACCCGTGTTCACACGCCCCTCTCGCAGATACTTCAAAATCGGCGGCTATCCCGACGTCAACGTATCCGTCGTCGATTGGTACAACTCAATCGTCCGCATAGAAAGCACCAACCGCAATCAAGCGTTGGAAGTTGCAAACAAGTTCCGCAAAGCGTGGGACACGTATAGCGACGAAAGCGTAAATATCCTCTGCTCCACTCAAAAGGACAGTCAAATCGTACAACACAACGCAATCACCCCGATTGCCTCAATCAACGCCGACGGCGAATACCAATTCAACCTCATATTGCGCAACAACCGCACGGACGAGAAACACCCCTTCGGCATATTCCACCCGGCGCAAGAGTTGCACAACATCAAGCAAGAATCAATCGGCATAATCGAGGTTATGGGACTTTTTATTCTCCCCGGACGTCTTGCAGGCGAGGCAGAGCAAATCCGCGACATCCTCACGGGCAAAACTCCTCTCGACTTCAAGGCAATTGCGGAGGAAACGCATCCCTTGCACAAGCACCTCGGCATGATAACCCAACTCGTAGTTGACAACGGCACGGCATGCTCGGAAGAGAAAGCGGAAAACGCCGTAACCGATTATATCAACAACGCCTGCGAGCAAATTCTCGACACCACGGCAGTATTCAAAAACGACGAACAAGGTCAAGCCGCATTCGACAAATTCATCCACAGCGTTATCGACTAATTTTACACAACAAGCA
>DBJV01000083.1:4221-6762 GCA_002297185.1 Christensenella sp. UBA767 | reverse complement strand
TAAATGCGCTATGTTTCGATATTTGAGGCATGAAACAGCAATAGAACCGATGACGTGACGTCGCACATAAACTTTATCGACCGAAAGACAAACGGCGGTTATACAGCCGCTGATGCGGCCATATTGTAGTGTATTTATAGCAATGCGAATACAATCTATATGTTCTTTCAATAGAAAATAAAACATTTGCACGAGCGGTTTGGGATATTTGTATAGGTTGTTTTTATTTTTTTTCAGGCGATGCGCCGAAATCAGCAACTCTCCCCTGATACTTAACTCAAAATGAACAACGGTCTTTTCAACACAAAAACAACGCATCGATAATCGATGCGCTGCATGTTGTGAATTTTTATAATTGATCGTTTTATCCGAATACTCCGAATATCGCCATAACTATGCACACTATTGCGCACAGAATGATGACCGTGGGCAAAAACAATGTGAATAACGCCGACAAGAATAAGGCTGTCATATCCTTTTTGTCGAGTTTTATTTTATCGCCGTTTTCGGGAGTTTTCTCGTTCTTCGATTGATGATTCAATCTCGACATCAACTCGAAAAAACCTTCCCTATGCGGCTTATCGCCATTGTCCTTCAGCATTCGTTTCATATCAATCCAAAGATTTTTTGGCGGTCTCCTCTGCAATGATTGCATCCGGGGTATCCGCGCCGTTCTCCATATCGACTACGCCGTTTTGTTGCTCTTCGATTTTTGCATCCAATTCCTCGATCGGGAAATCGGTTTGCTCGCTCTCGGAGTTGTCGGCATTGGCGTCGCCTGTTTGTATTTCTGCCATTTTTACGGTCTTTTTAACCATCTTGGGCAACTCGAACAAATAATTGCCGTCCTCGTCCAATTTTCTCTCTAATCTGTGGCAAGCAACGAAATGTCCCGGCTCGACCTCGACAAGCGGTGGCGGAACTCTGTCGCATTTATCACATGCCATATAGCATCTGGTGTGGAATTTGCATCCCGACGGAGGCTTGATAGGACTCGGAATGTTGCCTTCGAGCAATATGCGTTCCTTGTCCAAACTTTCGATGTCCGTCGTCGGAATTGAACTCAACAATGCAATGGTATACGGATGGCGAGGATCTTTGAATATCGTTTCCGCGTCCGCAAGTTCGACCACGTTGCCGAGATACATAACGCAAATTCTATCGCTGATATAACGCACAACCGAAAGGTCGTGAGAGATAAACAAATACGTCAAGCCCTCTTTTTCCTTCAAATCTTCAAGCAAGTTGATGATTTGCGATTGAATGGAAACATCGAGAGCGGATACGCACTCGTCGCAAACGACGAATTTCGGCTTAACTGCCAACGCACGCGCAATGCAAATACGTTGTCTTTGTCCGCCCGAGAATTGGTGCGGATAGCGGTGCAACATATAATCTTGCAAACCGCACTTTGCCATCGTCTGCAAAATATACTCTTTCATCGCCTTGCTGCCGTGACGGTAGAAATTGTGCGTCGTCAAGCCCTCTTCGATGATTTGTCCGACCGTCATACGGGGATTCAAGCTCGAATACGGGTCTTGGAATATGATTTGCAAATCGCGTCTGAGCGGTCTGATTTCGTTGTATTTGAGTCTTGCCAAGTCGATGCCGTTGTCAAGCATTGCCTCGTACTTGTCATACTCCTCGTTGCCTCTGTACTTGTCCTTAATTTCGGAAAGTTTGGCGCACAAAGCGTTGAATCTTTCGTCCTCTGCTTGAGCGGCTTTTTCGGTTGCGTCGATTTTGGCTTTTTGACGATCGACTTTCTTTTGGAGCGACTCTTTTTGCTTATCCGTAAGTTTTTCGTCGTCAAGTTTGCCTTCGAGGTAATCCAATTGCACCTTTTGATCGTCGATTTTCTTTTTCAATTTGACGACTTTGATGTTGCAATTGTAGATTTCGAGGTTTTTGCGAATGCCCTCTTGATCGCGTACCGCAAAGAATCCGCCGACGATTTTGACTATGTGTTGCAATTCGGTCTGAGCGTTTGCAACAGCCAAGTTTCTGTTTTGGAGTAAGAAGAAATCTGCTTGTTCCTCACCGACCGCCTCGACTTCTTTTTCGAGTTTATCCGCTTTTTCACGGAGTTTCTCATACTTTTTGATGTGGCGATTGAAGTGGACGATAGTTTCCTTAACGTAAGAAGGCGCGACTTCCGCGATACTTCTGCCGTAGTAGATAGATTCGCCTGCCGTTTGATCGTAAAGCTGGAGCAACACTCTGCCGAGCGTAGATTTTCCGCAACCAGATTCGCCGACGACGCCGATAGTTTCTCCCTCGTAAATGTCGATTGAGATATCCTCGTTCGCCTTTACGTAAAGTTGTTCCTTTTGGAAGATTGAGGACTTCGCAATCGGAAAATACTTTTTGAGATTATTTATACTCAACAACTTCTTTGAGGTGTTCATCACTTCTTCTTACCTCCTTTTCGGGATAGAAACATCTGACTTTTTGTCCGGGAGCGACCTCAATAAGTTCAGGTTCCTCTTCAACGCACTTTTGCGTGCAATACTTGCATCTCGGGGCGAATTTGCAGCCCTT
>DBJV01000083.1:0-4152 GCA_002297185.1 Christensenella sp. UBA767 | reverse complement strand
TCGCCGTCGATTCGCGGAATGGAATTCATAAGTCCTTCGGTGTACGGATGGCTTTGCTTGCAGTTGGTGAAAATCACCGACGCAGGCGCCTGCTCCACGACCTGACCGCAGTACATAACCACGACGTCGTCCGCCATCTCGTTGATGACGCCCAAATCGTGGGTGATGAATATAATCGAAGTGCCGTTTTCTCTTTGAAGTTCGTTCATCAAGTGCAAGATTTGCGCCTGAATGGTGACGTCGAGTGCCGTTGTCGGCTCGTCCGCAATCAAGATTTTCGGCTTACAGGCAAGTGCCATAGCAATCATAACGCGCTGACGCATACCGCCCGAAAGTTGGTGCGGATATTGTTTCAAAACCGCTGCGGGATTGGGGATTTGAACAGCCTCGAGCATCTCGAGAGCCTTCTTCGTTGCCTCTTTTTTCTTCATCCCTTGGTGAATCATAAACGGCTCGCAAAGCTGGCGTTTTACGTTGAAAACGGGGTTGAGGCTGGTCATAGGCTCTTGGAAGATAACGGATATCTTGTTGCCTCTGATTTTGCACATATCGTTTACGGAGATTTTGGTTATATCCTCTCCGTCGAACAAAATTTCACCGCTGTCAATCCAGCCGTTTTCGTCAAGCAATCGCAAAATGCTCATTGCCTCGACGCTTTTGCCGCTGCCCGACTCGCCGACGATACCGATCGTGCGCCCTTCGTCAACCGAATACGAAACTCCGTTTACGGCTTTGACGATGCCCTTCTTGGTACGGAAGAAAGTATGCAAATCTTTAACTTCTAATAATGCCATATCTCTTACCTCCTTACCTATCGATATTGGACTTCGGGTCCATAACGTCTCTGAGCGTATCGCCGATTATGTTGATGCAAATCGTCGATATTGCAAGCAATAATGCAGGGAACAGCCATTGCCACCAATAATTGGATATTCGCGTAATGTCTTTGCACATGTCGAGCATGTTACCCCAAGTCGGCTTAGGTTGTTGAACGCCGAAACCGAGGTATGACAAGGAAGATTCCGTAAGCAAGCATCCTGCAAAGTCGAGCGTCAGCGATACCAAGATGACGCTGATAACGTTTGGCAAGATGTGCTTAAACGCTATTCGTCCCTCTCTCACGCCCATTGCTTTCGCAGCCGTAACGAACTCTTTTTCTCTTTCTGCAAGAACTTGTCCTCTGACAAGACGAGCAAGTCCCGGCCAAGACAGAACGCCCAAGATAACCATTATCAAAACGATCTTTTGATTTTCGGATATATCCATTTTAAGCATGACCGACGATAGAATCATTGCAAACGGCAGGAACGGGATAGCCGATACGATTTCGCAAACGCGCATGAGCAACATATCCACCCATCCGCCGAAATAACCGGAAATAATACCGATAACGATACCGATGACCGTGCTTATGAGAACTGCGACCGCGCCGACCGTCATCGTCATTTTACCACCGCTGATAGAGCGTTGCAAAATACTTCTTCCGGATGCGTCCGTGCCGAACAAATAGCCTTTCCAACCCCATTTGCCAAGCACTTTTCCGTCTTTGACGGCGTAGGATGCAAATGCTCCTGCGAAAATAGTGTCCGTGCCTTTGAGTTTGGACGCTTTGGGCATTTCCGTTTGATTGAGGATATTGCTACCCCAAGTGTAAACGTTGCCCGACTCGGTCAAGACCACAAAGTGTCTTTGTCCGCTTACGATTTGCTTGATTTTTTCGCCTGCAGGGATACCCGTGGTGTAAGTCTCTTCGTCAACGGTTCCGCCAAATCCGATTTGACCGTCCGACAAAACGAGTGCCACGCAGCTTTGGTTTGCCGCCAAATCGACTATTTTCTTGCCTCTTGTGAATGCGCTGAGTTCTTTTTTGGTTCCGTCTGTCGTATAAACCTTGGAGAAGATCTTCTTATCGCCCGTAGAAATCGTTCCGTCCTTGAGCAATGCAACCGCATATGATTGTTCGAACACGATTTTTTCCACGTTCGTCAACAGCGCGATGCTCTCAAAGTTCAATATAGACGCTTTTGCACCCCACAAATAAATTGTTCCGTCTTTCATAACGATAGCCGTTACGTAGTGACCGACCGCGAGTTGTGCGACTTGACTTGCGTCTACGCCGTTGCGGATTGCCTCGGGCATTTCGTAATACAAGTCGGTTGTTTCGTATTTGCCGAGCTGACCGACGTCGTCTTTACCCCAACAATAAATCTTTCCGTCGGAGCCGATTGCGACGGCGTGATCTTCGCCTGCGCCTGCAAACAGAATGTTTGCGTTCTTCACTTCATCGGGGATTTTGCCTACGTCAACGCCGCTTGCGCCGATTTCGGTGTTGCCCCACATATAAACTTTACCGCTATTGGACAAACCGACGGAGAATGCGTCCCAAGTGGAGATGGACTTAACGTCCGACGCCAATTCCTTCGGAATGCTCAAGTATTTGAATCCCGGTTTTTGATTCAAATGGTAGAACTCGCTGTAATCATCCGAATAATCGGGCATGCACAACGGTCCGATAAACACAAGTGCGAACATCAAGACCAATATAACAAGCGCAACCACGGCAATTTTCTTGCCAAAGAAGTTTTTGACAATCTGCTTGAACGGGCTTACGATTTCCTCTACGTTCGTAGCGTCGTCTTTTTGTTTTTTCTTGCGTAATCTCTTTTTGCTCTTTTTTGCGTTTTCGCCGTTATTCTCGTCGTTGTTTTCGGCATCTGCCAAAACGACTTCATTAGGCGTTTCGTTTTCAACGTCCGACAAGACGTTTTCTTCCGTGTTATTATCGTCAACCGCACATGCAACCGAACTTTCAACGTCTTGCGTTGATTGTTCGGGTTTCAGTTCGGCATTTTTTTCCAATTCAGCCAAAGTTTGCTTTTGCTTTCTCGCCTCTTCCCTTGCCAAAACCGCAGACGGGCCCATAAACATACGATACAGCCATCTGCCGACGGTTTTGAAACCGTTTACTATACCCTTGCCGAGTTTCGTGAAAAAGGCTTTTGCTTTTGAATTAGAATTGTTGTCTTTACATTCCTTATTCATTTTCCTTCCTCCTTACTTCGAAACCCTGATACGTGGGTCGATAATTCCATACGCAAGGTCTATCACCATATTGCCCAAAAGCGCAATAAAGACGTAGAACATTTGCAAGCACAAAACGACTTCGTAGTCGCCTGATTTTAGCGACGAAATCAAAAGTTTACCGACGCCGTTCAAACCAAAGATAGATTCGACCATCAACGAGCCTGAGAAAATGCCCAAGAACCAACCTATAACAAGCGTTACGATAGGAATAAGCGCATTTCTGAAAGCATGCGAATAGATGACCGTCCTCTCTTTGAGACCTTTTGCTCTTGCAGTTCTTATGCAGTCCATGCTAAGAGCCTCTATCATCGACGCGCGGACGTATCTCGTCATTCCGCCAAGCGAGCAGAACGTCATAACCATAAGCGGCAAGCACATGTAATAGAGCCAATCGCCAAAGGCTTTTGCACCGGTATACGTTTCGCCGGCGGTACCCATACCGCTTGCAGGGAGCCAGTTGAGCGTACCTGCAAACAACCATATAAACAATATCGCGATAATGAACACGGGGATACTATATCCGATAATAGTAAAGACCTGCGTCCCCGTATCGAAAACGCTCCCTCTTTTTACGGCGCAAAAGATGCCCAAAGGTATCGTGATGGCAAGCGCAATAACCGTTGCGATGATATTTATCCTTATAGTATTCAACATCGGCTCGGAAATAACTTCGGTGACGTCTCTACCATATGTAATGCTATATCCCATATAGCCTTGGAGAATACCCTTTCTTTCGCCGTTGTAGTACGGTTTTAGACCTACCCACCTCAGATATCTGTCAAAGGTAGAGCCGTCTGTGCCGTACATTCGTTGATACTTGAGATAAACAGTATCGTAGTCAAGTTTGACCGTCTTGCTGTTTTGCACCTCTGTACGAGCGGCACTTGCCGCGCGGTCGTACGGTATCAAATTGTACAAGAAAAACATGATTAGTGACAGAAGTATCAGCACTATTAACATGTATAGAATACGTTTTATAACATATTTCGCCATTGTTTACTCCATTTTGCTCAAATATGCAACTTTAGGGGAGCGATAAAGCTCCCCTTGTTGCACAAGTTTCAACTA
>DBJV01000009.1 GCA_002297185.1 Christensenella sp. UBA767 | reverse complement strand
GGACGTTTGCGCCTAAATATGTGTCAAGTCATCTCTGCGAGATAACTGACACGTGTTTAGCATTCGGCGCAATTACTCATCTATTAAGTATCATATTCTTAATATCCGCGACGGTGATTTTGATGCGGGGATTGGTTTTGATTTCTTCGCTGATTTTGTCTCTTGCGTGGATAACCGTCGTGTGGTCGCGACCGCCGAACATCTCGCCTATCTGCACGAGCGGCATCGGTAAAAGTTCGGTAATAAGGTAGATTGCAATCATGCGAGGCTCGACAATGTTTTTGGTTTTCTTCTTGGATATAATGTCCGTTGTGGATATTTTGAAGTACTTGCAAACGGCGTCAATAATTCCGCTTGCGTCGGTGGTTTCGCCTTGTTTTTCTTTGAGGAATCCCGAAAACGCCTCCGCTGCAATCTCTCTTGTTTGAATGGGATTGTTTGTGAGCGAACTATAGAATATTATGCGGTTGAGCAAACCTTCCATTTCTCTGATGTTGGTCGGAGCAAGCTCTGCAATATACTCCGCAACTTCGTCGGAGAGCATAAATTTTGATTGCACTGCTTTGGTTTTGAGAATAGCCACCCTCGTTTCGAGATCGGGAACTTGAATATCCACGATAAGACCGCATCCGAAACGCGTGCGAAGTCTGTCAGAAAGTGTTGTGAGGTCTTTTGGCGAACGATCCGACGTAAGAATGATTTGCTTATTGTCTTGATACAGGTCGTTGAAAATGTGGAAGAATGCCTCTTGCGTTGCCTCTTTGCCGATAAGGAATTGCACGTCATCGACCATAAGCACGTCGCAAGAGCGATATTTCTCTCTGAAACGATTGTTTTCGTCGTTAGACTTGTTGCGAATGACGCTGATAAGTTCCGTAACGAGCGTTTCCGCACTCACATAAAGCACGTTTGCGGATTTTCTGTTTTTGAAAAGATAATTGCCTATAGCGTGCAAAAGGTGCGTCTTTCCGAGACCTACGCCAGAGTAGATAAAGAGCGGATTGTAACTTCCGCCGGGGTTTTGCGCAATAGTCTTGCATGCTGCCAAAGCGTATTCGTTGGATTTGCCCACGACAAAGTTTTCAAAAGTGTATTTTTCAAGGAACGGGCATTTTTTCTTGCCTTTTTCTTCGGGTGTGAAGTTGGTGACGAAACCCTCGTCCTCTATAAACACGGTTTGGTGATTGAGATATTCGTCTTTTTTGTCGGGCGTGATAATAATTACGTCGGTGATTGCCGAGTTGAGCGAGTTTACCACTTCTTTTATCGTGTCGCGGTATCTCGTATCGATAGTGCGTTTTGCGTTTGCGGAAATAGTTGACAATACGATTGCGTTGTCAACAAAGCAAACAGGCTCCAATTTTTCTATCCACACTTCATAACTTATCGCTTGTATGGATATGGACAATTCATCCTTTGCGTTTTCCCAAAATTCTTCAATGTTAATCATATTTTTGATTATATCAAAACGTCGGATTTTTTCAAGCGAAAATCAAAAAAGAAAACTTAAACACAAGATGTTGAAAAAAAACGCTCTCTACGCTATACTTGTAGTGTATGAAAATTCTTTCGCTCGAACTTCAGAACTTCAGAAACTACCCCGAGGCCGCTGTGAACTTTGCAGACGGTCTTAACGTTTTGTACGGGCAGAATGCGAGCGGAAAGACCAATATGCTTGAATCTATCTATCTTTGCTCCATTTTCCACTCCCCTCGCACCACGAAGGACAAGGAAATGATTTTATTGGGCAAAGACAAGGCGAGAGTGAAAATCGCGCTCGAGAGAAAATTCAGAAAACACACGATAGTTCTTCAAATAGACGCTCAAGGCAAGAAAAAAGTTGCGGTGGACGGTATTCCCGTAAATCGCGCAGGCGAACTTTTGGGCGTGCTTGGCGTGGTGTTCTTCTCCCCGGACGAAATGAAACTCGTCAAAGAGGCGCCTCAGGAAAGACGCAGATTTTTGGACGTGGGTATATCCCAACAACAAAAGGCGTATTTTATCGCACTTCAACGCTACAACAAGACGCTCAAACAAAAGAATAATCTCCTCAAAGAATACAAGTATCAAAACATAGACGATATGCTTGATGTGTGGGACGCGTCTTTGGCAAAAGAAGGCGCAATCATCGTGCAAAAACGCAAGGAATATATCGCGACGTTGAGCGACGCCGCACGCAAATTCCACTTTGCGTTGAGCGGTGAAAAGGAAACTCTCACTCTATCGTACGAAAGCGGTGTCAAGACGGATTGTGAGGATAGTCAGCTTGAAAGCAATCTCTATTCCTCGATAGTTGCGTCAAGGCAAAAGGATAAAGAACTCGGCTTTTGCACCGTCGGTCCTCATCGCGACGATATCAAAATCGAGATAAACGGCAAGGATAGTCGCAAATTTGCCTCCCAAGGTCAGCAGCGCACCATTGCGCTTGCAATGAAACTCGGCGAAGTGATTATCTACAAAAACGAAATCGGCGAGCCGCCCGTTTTGCTCCTCGACGACGTTCTTTCCGAACTTGACGAAAACAGACAAACCACCCTACTCAAAATGACGGAAGGTTTCCAAACGATACTCACCTGCACGGAATATACACTGCCGAACAAAGCCAACAAGATAAACATAAAAGACGGCTCTGTAGTTGGTGGGAAAATTAATAATTAATAGTTAATAATTAATAATTTTGGAAGGCAAAGCCTTGATAAAAAAATAATAAAACCACACAAAATACCATTTAAACAATACAAAACACGCATATAAAATGCGTGTTTTGTATTTTATAAACAATTTATTTAATTAATTCAAAACTAATACAGTGCGCTATATTGGATTTATATATCACTACTTCTGTTATATTGCGCTATGCTAGATTCCCACGTCGCAACATTTATTGCTCCTCGGAATGACAAGCGGAATATTCCGCAATTATTAACTATTAATTATTAATTGCTTTTACAGTTTGTCATTGTACTTCAAGATTTGCACGAGAGCGTAAATTCTGTCAAGGTCGTCCTTATTGAAGTAGTCGATTGTGATACGACCTTTTTGGTCGTTGCCGACAAGTTTGACCTTTGTTGCGAAGATGCGTTTCATATCGCCGACAAACTCTTTGAGTTCCAAAGACATAGGACCTTTATCTCTCGGACCGGACGGAATGGCTTTTCTTGTGAAGTACAATCTTACGCGGTTTTCGAGGTCGCGCACGGAAAGTTTGTTGTCGCAGGCTTGT
>DBJV01000033.1:2398-3752 GCA_002297185.1 Christensenella sp. UBA767 | reverse complement strand
CGGAACGACGAATCCGAAATAATCCGCTCTCGTGATGTCCTCGAAGTGGCAACGAGGCACGATGCCTCTGTCGAGCGCCATTTTGACGATGCCGAGATACTTGTCCATTGCTTGCTTGCGAGTCATATTCATTTTTTTGAAGATGTGATAGTCCGAGCAACTCACCAAAATACCCGTCTCTCTTATGCCAAATTCTTTGACGAGTTCGAAATCCTTTTCGTTTGCGCGTATCCAACTCGTAACTTCTGGAAATTCGTAGCCGAGGTCGAGGCACTTTTTGACAGTCTCTTTATCCTTGTCGCTGTAAAGGAAAAACTCGCTTTGGCGTATCATACCGTTCTTGCCGCCGAGCCTGTGCAACTTCTTGTAAAGTTCCACGATGTCTTTGACCTCGAAGGGCTGCATCGCCTGTTGTCCGTCTCTGAAAGTCGTGTCGCTTATGTACAAATCCTTTGGGCATTCCATAGGCACGTGGCGCATATTGAATGCGGTTTTGGGGATTTTACCGTACGTGAAAACCTGCCTGTGAAGGTTGGGATTTTCAACGTCCTGAAGGGACGGCTTGTAGTTGTGTTCCTCAAGCAAGTGGTTTCGCTTGTTGTATTCGACAATCATTGTTTGCCTCCGTCACTCGATGTTTTCGAGCATCTTGTTTTGCACCGCGATTTGAAGTGCGGATATCATTTCGTCCATGTCGCCGAGCATAAATTTGTCAAGCGAATAGAGAGTGAGACCTATGCGGTGATCGGTCACTCTGCCTTGCGGAAAGTTGTACGTTCTTATACGCTCGCTCCTGTCGCCCGTGCCGACTTGCGCACGTCTGTTTTCGGCGTATTCTTTTTGCGCTTGCGACTGATAATAGTCATAAACTCTCGATTTGAGTACTTTAAGTGCCTTTTCGCGATTTTTTATCTGACTTCTCTCGTCCTGACACTCAACCACGATACCCGTGGGAATGTGCGTCATTCTTATTGCGCTTTCCGTCTTGTTGACATGCTGTCCGCCTGCGCCGCCGCTGCGATAGGTATCAACTTTTATATCGTTTTCGTTGAGCGTGACCTCGACGTCTTGCGCCTCGGGTAGCACCGCCACGGTAACGGTTGAGGTATGCACTCTGCCCTGCGATTCCGTCTCGGGAACACGCTGCACTCTATGCACTCCGCTCTCGAATTTGAGTTTGCCCCAAACGCCTTTGCCCGTAATCATAAACACGAGTTCCTTTGCGCCGCCGAGTTCGGTAAAGTTCATATTGACTTCTTCAATCTTCCAACGATTGTTTTCGGCATAATGGCGGTACATGCGCATTAGTTCCGTGCCGAAAAGAGCCGCCTCGTCTCCGCCTGCGCCTGCGCGT
>DBJV01000033.1:0-2378 GCA_002297185.1 Christensenella sp. UBA767 | reverse complement strand
CGTTGGGATCTTTGGGCAAAAGCGAGATTTTGATATCTTCCGCATCCTTGTCAAGCAAATCGCGAAGTTCGTCCAGTTCCTTCTTTGCAAGAGCCTTCATATCCTCGTCGCTCTCCATTGCCACCATTTGCTCGCAATCCTCAAAATCACTCTTGTGTTTGAGGTATGTCGCATAGTTTTCAACGATGGGCATAAGGTCGGAATGCTCCTTTGAAAGAGCCTTGAATTGCGCCTGATCCGCAATCACTTCGGGCTTTGACAAAAGATTGCCGACCTCGTCGTATCTCGCCTGAATTTTATCAAGTCTTTGTATCAATGCGTCGCTTATCTTCATTTTCTTCTCACCGTCGCCATACGCTCCACGCCCTCGATATCCTTGTCGATAGTCACGTCGTAAGCGGCAAATATCTCTTTGATACTCTCGGCTTGACCTATGCCAAATTCAAGCAAAAGCACGCCGCCGTCTTTGAGATGAGCGTCAAGACCTTTTTCTATAATTCTATAATATTTCAATCCGTCTTTTTCGCCGTCAAGAGCAAGTTGCGGCTCGAAATCTCTGACTTTCGCGTCGAGTTTTTTCACATCCTCGCTCGGTATGTACGGCGGATTTGAAACGATAACGTCAAATTGTTTATCTTGGACAGCATTCCACATATCGCCGCACGCAAAATCGATTTTCACGCCGTTGTTGAGCGCGTTTGCTCTTGCAACGTCGATTGCGCCCGTGCTAATATCGCTTGCGTACACGCTTGCTGCGGTATTCTTTGCAACTGCCACAGCGATTGCGCCGCTGCCCGTGCATAAATCGAGTACGTCCGCTTTGCCGCTCTCACTTCTCGATTTCACCTCGGATATTGCCTTCTGCGCCAACTCTTCCGTTTCGGGACGAGGTATAAGCACGTTTTGGTTGACGGAAATTTTGATTCCGTAAAAGTCGGAATAACCGAGCGCATATTGGAGCGGAGTGCCGTCCTTCATTCTGTTTGCGATGGATTCCGCACTCTCGTATTGCGCCTTTGTGAGCGTTTTGAGCGCAGGGAGTCCACTTCTCTTAACACCCGTGACCTCAACGAGCAGCCAGTCTATATCCGCCTCGACCGCACCCTTTGCGATATTCTTTATGCGGTCTCTCGCAACGCCGTACGGTACACGGATATCAAATTTTTTCTCTTCGAGATTTGGGTTTGCGTCCATTTCCATAACCGTCTTGAAAGCGGTTATAGACACCTCGAGCATATCGTCGGACGGCTCTTTGGTGGTGAGTTTTTGAAGGAGCATACCCGGCGCACGCAATATGCGTGCCAAAAGACAATCGCTCTTTGCAAGGAGTTTCAAAAGTTCGTAAGATATGCCTGCCACCACGGGCAAGAATAAGAGTTTGAAACCGAGTTTTATAAGCGCGTTAAGCACCTTGTATCCGCCGACGGAGGACGGTACTACGAGGTTGCACGCAGTAATCATATAGTTGACGAGTACGAACACGATTATGCTCACCGCAACGACGAAAAAGAGGAACGTCGTTCCGCAACGAGAGTGTTCTCTGCGCATTTTCTTTGCGTTTTCAACGGTGAGGTCAAGCCCATGCTCATAGCAAGTGATAACTTTGTGTTCTGCGCCGTGATACATAAACACCCTGCGCACGTCCTTCATAAGCGTCACCAAAAGGATATAACTTACAAAAATTATCAGCATCACGCCGCCTTCGATAAGGCTGTACCAAAGGCTCTTGAGCGAGGATGCGTCGATTGCTTTGATGTTGTCGCAAATCGCGCCTGCAATGACGTTTGGCAAGAACACAAAAAGTCCGACGGCAAGCAATACGCCAAGCACCACCGAGAACGCCATAAGCACGTTCATCGGATTGATTTTGAGTTTGTCTGCCATCCACTTTTCAAATTTGGACGGCTCTGCATAATCTCCGTAAACTTCCGCCGAGCGCATCATTATGCCCGTGCCTTGGAAAAGTTGCGTGAAAAGATTGACCACGCCCCTGATAAACGGCAAGCGGAAAAAGACGTTGCGCTCTTTGGGGCTTTTGATGTACTTGCTCTCAACGGTGATGCTCCCGTCCGAGGCACGCACGGCAGTCGCAATGGAGTGTTCGCCTTTCATCATAACGCCCTCAAGCACGGCTTGACCGCCGATATTCGTCCGACGCACCGCCTTTGACGTCTTGTCAATAACGTTCTTGACTTTTGGTTCTTTGTTTTTCTTGGATTTTTCTTTCATTTCCACTCTTATATGCAATCGTAAAATTACAATTACATTTGAATTTAATCTATATCATAATGTCACGTCGTTCTCATTCAATGCGATCATCAACACGCCCGTAATAGAGTACGTCGTAACTCCCCTACTGCAATAACCCCCTCTTTCCG
>DBJV01000036.1 GCA_002297185.1 Christensenella sp. UBA767 | reverse complement strand
AAAAGTACAACATCGAACACGGATACGAGACGGTGTTTGTCACTCTCGACCGCTATAACGATATTAGTTCCACGCTCGTCAGAGAGCAAATCGCAAACGGGGATTATAGAAATCTGCCGCCTTGCGCCGTCCAACTAGTGACGTCGAAAGAGTTTGCGGAACTTAAATAAACGGGAAAATAGCAAAAATAACAAAATTTACAATTGAAAAACACGCGCATTGCGCGCAACAATATAAAAAATACACGAAAGGGGACTTAATATGGAAACCATTGATATGCTCATCAACGAAATCGAAAGTGAAGTGCTTAAAGCCAAAAAAGCAGCGTTCAGCAACACGGATATCGTGATCAATAAGGGCGTTTTGCTTGACCTTATTTCAAGATTTAGAGCAAGTTATCCGCTTGTTTTGCGTGAGGCTACGCAAATCAAAAAAGAGCGAGACGACATCATAGCAAAAGCGGAGGCATACGCCAACGATACTATGGATAAGGCAGAGGCAAAGGCAAAACAAATGATGACCGAAACCGAAATCTATAATCGCGCCAAAGCCGAGGCAGAGCAAATGCAACAAGAGGCTGAGGAAAATTACCACAAAATGGACTACGAGGCACGCTCGCTTGCGTTTAATATTCTTGATAGCGCAGAAAAGTCAATGCGTGACGGCTTGAGTATAATAAATGACCGCAAACGCGCTNNGGCACTTATCCGCTCGCCGCCTTGCGGCTCGAGATCACGTCTCCTAAAGAGCAGATACCGTTAATAAGAACGCTCCGAATATGCAGAGTGCGTGTATAAGTGATTCCGAAATACAATTTAAACTTTTAAAACTGGTATGAAAATAGTAATTCTTGACGGCGCAAGCGCCAAGGGTAAAGAACTCAATTTTGACTTTCTCAATGCGTACGGGGATGTGACGTATTACGATTATACTGCGCCCGAGGACGTGGTGGAACGTATCGGTGACGCTGAAATCGTGATTGTCAACAAGGTGGTTTTGTCAAAAGACGTGCTTTCAATGTGTCAAAACGTCAAACTTATCAGTGTTCTGGCGACGGGATATAACGTCATTGACATAGAATACGCAAAAGAGAGGGGAATAACCGTTTGCAACGTGCCGTATTACAGCACCAATTCCGTTGCGCAACTCGTGTTTGCGTTTATACTCGAATTTGCATCCAAAACCGCACTTCACGCATCGTCCGTGCGGAGCGGAGAGTGGCAGAATAGCCGTGATTTCTCATATACGGTGGATACGATAAGCGAACTTTACGGCAAAACGCTCGGCATAATCGGATACGGAAGTATAGGCAAGAAAGTGGCGCAAATAGGCAAGGCGTTTGGAATGAACGTACTCGTGCATAATCGCACGCCGTTTGAGGGAAGTGTGAGCAAGGAAGAGGTGTTTGAAAATTCCGATTTCGTAACCTTGCATTGTCCGCTGAATGCGCAATCCGCACTTATGATAAACGAGCAGTCGTTGTCGCTTTTTAAGCCGACTGCGTACCTTATCAATACGGCAAGAGGCGGAATTGTAGATGAAAACGCACTTGCAAATGCGCTTAACGAGGAAAGAATCGCAGGAGCAGGGCTTGACGTGCTTACAATAGAGCCGCCGACGAAGGATAATCCGCTTATTAGTGCTAAAAATTGCCTTATCACGCCGCATATCGCGTGGGCGACGATTGAGGCAAGGACGAGGCTTTTGCACGCAACGGAAGATAACGTGAGGGCGTTTTTGCAAAACAGTCCTATAAACAAAGTGAATTGAAAGGTTTATTAAATCCGTAATTCGATAAAATTTTGAAATCAAGCATATAAAAAAGACGGCTTTGAAAGCCGTCTTTTGCGTTGTGTTTTTATACCTGCGATTACTCGTCACAGCGTTCGATTGAAAGAACGTGAGAGGGGAAGGAGCGAATGATGTCGTTGAGTTTGTCAACGGAAAATTCGTCCGTGGTGGAAACTTCGACTTGAGCAATCATTCTGCCGTCTTGCATTTTTGCCTTATAGGATGTGACTTTCTTTGCGCCCAATCTGTCCGTGATTTGATTGAGGATATCGTCGTTTTCCATCCAAATCTGCATTCTGATAATGGAAATATGTCTCGTGGTGAACGCTTTGATGGGGATGTGAAGAACGAGTTGGATAAGCACGATAATTGCGGTTGCGCAAACGCCCGTGACGACGAATCCGCTGCCGATTGCCATACCGATTGCTGCCGTTGCCCATACGCCTGCCGCCGTGGTGAGACCGTGCATGACGTCTCTGCGGTACATGATGATACCTGCACCCAAAAAGCCGATGCCGGTGACGACTTGAGATGCGATACGAGTTGCGTCGCCCGTGAACTTGTAGTCCTTGTCCAAAATGTCGCTGAACATAGGAACTGCAAGGTATTTTGAAAGAATCATAAATAGGCAAGCCGCAAGACACACGATTGCGTGAGTGCGGATACCTGCCTCTTTACTGCGTGATTTTCTTTCAAGACCGATGATGAAACCGCAAATCACCGCAAATAACATTCTTACGATGAAGTGCCACACGTCACCAGTCCAATCTACTACTGCCCAATTGCTCATAATTACTTCCTTAAAATATTATCAATTTATTATATTATCGCAATATTAAATTGTCAATATTTATTAAAAATTTTTTTTTGGCGCGTTAGATGTGCGGTTTTGAGGTAGTTTTTGAGGGCTATGGAAAGGCTTTTTTGACAAAAAATTCCGAATTGTGCGGAAATCGGCTTGCGGCGATTGTGTTTTTGCCAATATTGGATTATAATTTAAAAAAACGAAAGAGGCCATATATGCAAATCATCGACGGAAAACTTGTGGCGGCAAAGACGCGCGAACAACTTAAAATCGAGGCGAAAGAGCTTAACGAAAAGGCTAACGAGCATAAAATCGGATTGGCTGTGATTTTGGTGGGGGACGATCCTGCCTCACAAGTGTACGTGCGCAACAAAATCAAGGCGTGCGAAGAGGTGGGTATCAATTCGTACCTTTGCAAACTGCCTGCGGAAAGCACTTTTGAGGAAGTTGCAGATACGATCCGCTCGCTCAACGAAAATCCCGACGTTACGGGTATGATTTTGCAATTGCCGCTCCCCAAACATCTCGATGAAAATCCGCTTCTGGACTTGATCGATCCCGATAAGGACGTTGACGGTTGTCATTACGTGCAGAAGGGCAGACTTTGGACAGGTCGTGACAGCCTCGTGGCTTGCACGCCGTTTGGCGTTATGAGACTGTTGGAATATTACGATATTCCGCTCGAGGGCAAAAACGCGGTGGTTATCGG
>DBJV01000042.1 GCA_002297185.1 Christensenella sp. UBA767 | reverse complement strand
TGTTGACGGCGTGGAACTTCACGGTACACACGGATATCTTATCCAACAATTCCTCAGCCCCAATACGAACCATAGAACGGACGAATACGGCGGAAGTTTTGAAAATCGCTTGCGCTTTATAAGAGAAATCATTGAAGGAATCCGCAAAGAATGCGGCGATTATCCTATCGTGGTGCGCCTTACTATCGACGAATTCTACGATAAAATCGGCAAACCCGGCAAGGGCTACACGATTGAAGAGGGTGTGAAGTACGCAAAGGCTATTGCGGATATGGGCGTTGACGCTATCGACGTTTCGAGTGCAGCGTACGACACGTTCAACTACTGGCTCGAGCCTACGAGTTTTGACCTCGGATGGCGTAAATATCTCGCTGCGGAAGTCAAGAAAGTGGTGAATATCCCCGTTTTGGCGGCAAACCTTATCAGAACTCCCGAACAAGCGGAGCAACAACTGGAAGAGGGAACGCAAGACTTCGTGTGCCTCGGCAGACCGCATATCGCAGATCCGCATTTTGCAGAGAAGGCGCAATCGGGTAGAGAAAAAGAAATTAAACGCTGCATTTGCTGTTTGTACTGCATACAAAGCATGCAAGACAACGCATATCACGGCGGACACGGATATTGCTCCGTCAATCCGACTGTCGGATGCGAGAAAGAGTTTGACAACCTCAAACAAGACGGAAACGGCAGAGTTGTGGTTATCGTCGGCGCAGGCGTTGCAGGTCTTACGTGCGCAGAAATGCTCGGTCGCAGAGGATTTAAGCCTATCGTGCTTGAAAAAACCAATCAAGTGGGCGGACAAATCCAACTTGCAGACAAACCGCCGAAAAAGGAAAAACTCGGTTGGTGCTTTGAAGATATGCTTACAAACGCAGAAAAATTCGGCGCGGAAGTGCATCTCAATACTGAGGCGACGGAAGAGGTTATCGCAAGTTACAATCCGTACGCCGTGGTTATCGCAACGGGCGCAACGGCCGTAAGACCGAGATCTATCGAGGGTGTGAACAATGCAAACGTTTATACCACCACTCAAATTCTCGACGGCTCGGTTGTGCTTGAAAACAAGAAGATTGCACTTATCGGCTCGGGTATGACAGGTCTTGAAACGGCGGAAATGCTCGTTGAACACAACAACAAAGTTACGATCGTTGAAATGGCGGACAGACTTGCCCCGGGTATGTGGTTCCAACACCTCGACGACGTAGTACCCAAACTCGACGCAAAGGGAACGAATTATATTTTGTCGCACAAACTCAATTCCATTGACGAAAAGGGCATCGTAATCGAGCCTGTCAAGATGGATAAGAAGAGGAAAGTGAAGAGCGTGGGCAAGCCCTATCACTTCGATTGCGACGCGGTTGTGCTTTCACTCGGCGCACGCTCCGTCAATACGCTCGGCAAGGAACTGGAAGGCAAATTTGAGAACTTGTACGTCATCGGCGACGCAAAGAAAGTGGGCAGAATCGCAGACGCAACGTCCGCTGCTTACGACGTGGCTATCCACCAAATCAAATAAGCGACAAGCAATATAAACTAAAACTTAATACAAAATTACCGATATGAAAAAAATCGATTACGAACACTCGCTCGTGTCTCTTGCCTCGTCGGTGCTTAAATACTTCGGGGCAGAGGCGAAACATCCAACTCTTGAGGAGATGGACGTTTTGCTTGCAAAGGGATACGAGAATGTTGTCGTAATGCTTTTTGACGGTATGGGTACGGCGATTCTCGACAAACACAAAGAGCAATCGCCGTTTTTGCGCTCTCACATGCGAGGGACTATTTCGTCCGTTTTTCCGCCCACTACAACAGCGGCAACGACGAGCGTGCAAAGCGGACTTACACCCCTCGAACACGGATGGCTCGGCTGGACGCTTTACTTTGGCGAGATAGACAAAAACGTGTGCGTATTCGTAAACACCGAGTACGGCACGGAAGAGCAAGCGGCGGCTTTTAACGTCGGAAAAACGTATATTCCGCACACAACGCTCGAGGACGAGATAAATGATGTGGGAAACGCAAAAGCGTACTTTATCTCTCGACACGATAGGATAAAAGTCGATTCCGTGCAAGAGATTTGCGACAATGTGAAAAATCTTTGCGCGCAAAAAGGCAAGAAATATATCTATACGTATTGGAATCAACCCGACCACGATATACACGATTACGGCACGACCGACGAGCGAGTTGCCGAGCAAATTAAACTTATTGACGAGAGTGTGAAAAGTCTTTGCGGCGAACTTGAAAATACGCTTGTCGTGGTGATTGCAGACCACGGACTAATAGACGTAAAGTGGGAGTCTCTTTTAGATTATCCGCAAATTTGCGAGTGCTTGACGCGCGCTCCGTCCATAGAGCCGAGGGCGTTGTCGTTCTTCGTCAAGGAAGGTATGAAAGATGCTTTCAGAGAAAGATTTTTGAACGCCTTTGGAAACGATTTCATATTGCTCTCGCACGAGGAAGTGCTAAAAAGCGGTATTTTCGGAGACGGTACGCCGCACAAAAAGTTTGAGGATTTCGTCGGGGATTTCCTTGCGATTGCGACGAGCGATTTGTGCATAGAGCCGTTTGCGCTCGACGAGCATCCGTTTGCCGGAATGCACGCAGGGCTTTGCGATGACGAACTGAATATCCCGTTTATCGTGATTGAAAAACCGTAAAATTGAACGCCTCTTATCTCGGGGCGTTTTTATTGTAAAAATATCGAAAATTTGTATGATAAAATGATAAATTGATATTGATATATTTTTATCTATATGTTAAAATAAAATGGTAAACGAAAAGAGTTTCGTTTTTTTTGAGATTGAATAATTTTGTGTGCGACGGAAAGTTGCGCAAACGAGGGAAATATGAAATATAACATGCAACTCACGCCCGAGCAAGTCGATATTCTCAACGGCAAGCAAGGCAAGACCAAAGCAATGGTTATGGAAACTCTCGTTATGTTCGGAGATATCTTCGGAGCAAAACGCATGGTGGAAGTAACTCACAAAGAGGGGCATCTTGTCACGAGTTTCGGTATCGGACTTTTAAAGCCGCTCTACAAGACGATGGACAGACTTATTGCCGACGGAATCAAGACTCAAGGCACTTTTACGGTTGACCCTCGTCCGCTCGACAGGGAAAACGTCAAATATTCCTTGCTTGACAGACTTGTGAACGAGAAAGTTATGTATTCTCAACAAAAGAGATACGAAGAGCAACTCAAAGCCGTAGGTCTTAAGGATGCAAACGCTTTTACTTGCGCTTGCTATCTTGACGAAGTGGGTAACGTTCCAAAGAAAGGCGACATCCTCTCTTGGGCGGAATCCAGCGCAGTCGTTTATGCAAACTCCGTTCTCGGCGCACGTTGCAACCGTAACAGCGGTATGCTCGATTTGTTCGGTTCTATTATCGGATACGTTCCCGAATTCGGTCTCTTGACAGACGAGGGAAGAAAGGCGACTTGGATCGTTAAGGTTGAGACGACAAAAATCCCCGAGGCACAAATCCTCGGCAGCGCAATCGGTATGAAGGTCGTTGAGGACGTTCCTTACGTATATGGTCTCGATAAATGGATCGGAAGTGAACTTAATGACGAGGCAAAGGGATATCTCAAAGACTTTGGCGCGGCAACGGCATCCAACGGCGCAGTCGGACTTTATCACATCGACAACCTCACGCCCGAGGCGAAAGAACTTGGCGAGAAACTCATTGCCGACAACGCAAAAGTCTATGTTATCGATGATGCGGAACTTGAAAGAGTATATAAGAGTTATCCGAATATGTGGAAAAAGCCAGACAGCAAGCCCACGATGGCGTTTGTCGGATGTCCGCACCTCACGTTTACGCAACTCAACGAATGGACGGATATGATTGAAAAAGCACTCAAAGCGAACGGAAGAAAGAAAGTCGCTTTTGAAACTATCGTTTGCTCCGCTCCCGACGTGGTTGAAAAATTCAAAAAGACGCCTGCATACGCGCGCCTCGTCGCAACGGGTGCAAAGCTCACGAGCATTTGTCCGCTTATGTACACCAACAATCCGCTCACGAAAGGCAAATCTATTGCCACGTGTTCCAACAAATTGCGCACTTACAGTATCGCAAGATATTACAAAACCGCAGGTTTGCTTGATTTGATTGCAGGAAAGGAGTGAAGTTATGAAAACGTTTAAGGGTAGAGTTATAGCAGCCGGAACTTATAAGGGCGAGGCAGTCGTATCGAGACAAGGCGTAAACACGCTTGCAACGTTCCAAAAGAGCGCGCTCACAAATGCAAAAAAAGTCATCGTTAGCGACCAAAACAACAAAGATATATTCGGACTCGACATCACGGGCAAGGCTCTTTGCCTTCCGCAAACGATCGGTTCCACAACGGGCGGTCTCGTAATTCAAACGGTTTGCTCCATGGGCATCAATCCTGCGGCATTCTTGTTTGCAGACCACATTGACAGCCTTGCTGCAAGCGGAATCGTGCTTGCAAAGATTTGGGAAGATAGCAACGTGATTGCAATCGACCTTCTCGGCGAAGATTTCCTCAAAGCAGTCAACACGGGCGACACCGTTGAAGTGCTTGAGGACGGCACGGTGAACGTGTACTGATTACGTACTAATCCGCTCGATTTGTATTTGCAAATCGGGATAGTAAAATTAAAGAGCAAAAAGACACGCAGTTTTTGCGTGTCTTTTTGTATGTGTTTATTGCATTTTTGCAAAGAAAATATCAGAAAATCTAATAGAATTTACTGAAAAGCGATTAGATTTATTGATTATAATTGCGAAATCGGTTGATTTTTTGCATTTATTAGCCGTTTCGACTGCGATTTATCGAATCCACAAATTCTTGAATAAGGTCGAGGGCTCGCTTGATTATATCGAGGGAATAGGCGTAACTTATGCGGATATAATTCTTGCCGCTTTTGCCGAATGCGCCGCCGGGAACGACGGCTATGTTTTTGGCATCGAGAAGGGCGTATGCAAACTTTTCACCGTCCATTTCCGTGGATTTGACGCTCGGGAAGGCGTAAAACGCGCCTCGAGGCTTGAAACAATCAAGTCCTATTGAGTTTAGCCTATCGACAAGATATCGTCTGCGCTCATCGTACATGTCGTGCATGCTTTTGACCTCTTGGAAATTGTCCTTGAAAGAGGCGTTTAGTGCCTCTAAGGCGACGTATTGGGCGGAAGTCGGAGCGCACATGATTGCGTATTGGTGGATTTTATAAATTACGTCGATTATCTCTTTGGGGGCGCAAACGTAGCCGAGTCGCCAGCCTGTCATGGCGAAATATTTGGAAAATCCGCTGATTACTATCGTGCGCTCGCGCATGCCGCCAAGCGATGCAATCGAGGTGAATTTGAGATTGTCATAGACGAGTTCGCCGTAAATTTCGTCGCTGAACACTATGAAATTGTGCTTTTTGATGATTGGAACGAGTTTTTCGAGGTCTTGTTTTTCCATAACCGCACCCGTCGGGTTGTTGGGGTAGGCGAGCAAAAGTCCTTTTGTTTTTGGAGTGATTGCACTTTGTAGTTGTTCGGGAGTGAGTTTAAATTCGTTCTCGATTTTGCAATCTATCTCTATAGGGATGCCGCCGCAAAGTCTGACGAGGGGCGCATAGCATACGAAACACGGCTGTGGTATCAATATTTCGTCGCCTTGAGCGATTACTGCTCTGAAAGAGGCGTCAATGCCTTCGCTTGCGCCGACGGTTATCAAAATTTCGGTGTGCGGATCGTAATCTACGCCGATAAAGTGAGAGGTGTATTTTGAAATCGCATCTCTAAGTTCGAATAGACCTGCGTTGGCGGTGTATTGAGTTTTGCCTGCGTTAATACTGTTGACACCTGCTTGAGTAAAGACGCTCGGCGTTGAAAAATCGGGTTCGCCAACTCCCAAAGATATGCAATCCTTGCGCATGGACGCTATGCCGAAAAATTTGCGGATGCCTGACGGCTCGATTTGTTGAGCAACGGGATTGAGTAGGCGAGTGTAGTCCATATAGTCCTCTTTTACCTGATATTTTATTAAATTTGCCTCTTTTATATGCCGCTTTGACATTGCTTTCTTCCGCTTTGGAAAAAGCGCGCGCTTTGATAAAATCCGAAAGATTCTGCGATATCGGACAGATTGACTTTAAAAGTTTATACAACTTCGACAAAATAGGCGTTTTGTGGCAAATATGTTGCGCTATCGCTATGGACAAATCGTCGATTTGGTGGTAAAATATTGGTATTCTATATAGAGGTAGTTTCATATGTTTGAAATCGTAACCGATAACACCGCCGACCTTTTTGACGGTTATTATGAAGAAAATCCCACGAGAAGATTGCCTTTCTCGTTTACGCTCGAGGACAGATTTTATGAAAAAGACGACGAATATCCTATCGAACTTTTTTATGAAAAGTTGAAGGCAGGAAAATTCGTCAAAACGTCGCAAATCAACCCGCATGACGTAGAAGTTATGTTCGAAGAGGTGCTTAGCGAGGGCAAAGATTTGCTTTATATCGGCTTTTCATCGGGTATGTCGGGAAGTTTTGACAATATCTCGTACATCGCAAAAGGATTGCGTATCAAATACCCAGAGCGCAAGATTATCGTCATCGATACGCTCGCAGGCGCAGGCGGTGAAGGTTTGCTCGTCTATTACGCAAAGAAGATGCAAAACGAGGGCAAGAGCATGGAAGAAATCGCCGCTTGGGTGGAAGAACATAAACTTGAGGCGCATCATTGCTTTATCGTTAGCGATTTGATAAACCTTCGCAACAGCGGAAGGATATCCACACTCGCCGCACTTTTCGGAATGATCGTACACATCAATCCCGTGCTTGAACTCACCACGCAAGGCAAAATCGGCATCGTTACGAAGGCTATCGGGCGCAAAAAGTCCGTTGCCGAAATGGTGAAATTCTTTAAGGCAAATTACGAGATTGACGAGAACGATTTTATCCTTATCGGACACACCAATTGCCCCGAAGAGGCGCACGCTTTCGGAGCGCAAATCGAGCAAATTTCGGGCGGCGTACCAGTCAAATACGGCTACATCAATCGCCTCGTTTCGGGCTGCGCAGGATATAATGCGCTTGCCGTGTTCTTTATGGGCAAGAAGAGAGTTGCTCGCAAGATTTGATTGAACGGCAAATTTCGATTGCGTGTGTAAAAGCGCAATTCGTGCCATAATATATTTGAAAAAACAGTATAAAAAAGCACCGAAAAATCGGTGCTTTTTTTTGATGTTTTTTTGATTAAATTATGTCATTATAACACAATTTTTCTATCGTAATTTGTGCCGATGATTGTCACGATAGCGATATGCCAAGTGTAACAGGGTGGGGATTAGAATCTCTTTTGAGGTTTGTCCTCGTCCTTTTTATTTTCGGCGTTTTTGCGAGTTATGTAAATGGATGCGAATATCGCGCTGCCAGCAAGCGCAACGACGATTGCAAGCACTATCGCAACGATTTGAACGGTGGTCAAGCCGTCGATTTTGAGTTCCGACTTTCTGATGTATCCGACCTTGCCGTCAAAGGAGACGAGGTAGAAGTCGTCAAGCGTTTCGAGAACTTCGACTTTGGTGCCGTCCACGATTTGAGCAATCACGTCGGAATTTTCGTCAGCAGAGGTATAGACGTTTACGACGCCGCCTGCGCGGTCTGCGTTTGCACGTCCATAGACTTTGTCTTTTTCGGGGATAACTACGACGTATTCTTCAAAGTCGGAGGCGAGGGCATAATAGGTATTGTCGTTGTATTTTACAGCAATCCATTTGCCATCCTCAAAGTCCGCACAGTCGTTTTGACAAGTTACTATAACGCCGCTACCCAGCTCGATTTTGCCGTCCTCGCAGTAGGGGGAGGCGTAGAGGGTGGTTGCAGTCTTTGAAACGTAATCGCCGCTTAATGCGCTCGTTTCGAGTATATCAAACTCGTTTTCGTCGATTATAACGATTTTGCCGTCGCAGTAG
>DBJV01000020.1:35372-39959 GCA_002297185.1 Christensenella sp. UBA767 | reverse complement strand
CGGATATAACTCTCATTTCAAGCCCTCTTTCCACTCTGCGTACTTGCCGTAAAGATAGTCGGCAAATTCGTTTACACCCTCGCCGCTGCGAGCGGACACCGCAAATACCTTTGCGTTCGGGTTGAGAGAGCGAATATATCCCTTGCACTTTTCGACGTCGAAATCGAAATATTTTGCCGTATCCGTTTTCGTAAATACGACCGCGTCCGCAACCGAGAACATAAGAGAGTATTTGAGCGGCTTGTCGTCGCCTTCGGGAAGCGCGAGCAACACGACTTTGAGGGGCGCGCCCGTGTCGAACTCGGCAGGACATACGAGGTTGCCGATGTTTTCAAGCACGATGAGGTCGGATTTCGGAAAGTCCGCCTGAGAAAGTGCGTCCGCAACCATTTGTGCGTCTATGTGGCAAAGTCCGCCGTTGTGGATTTGCACGCTTTCGACTCCTGCGTTCTCGGCAATGCGTCTTGCGTCAACGTCCGTCTCGATATCGACGTCCATAGCCACGATTTTGAGCGACTGTTTCATGTCGCGAATGAGCCTTGAAAGGAGCGTCGTTTTGCCGCTGCCCGGAGAGGACATCACGTTGAGCATAAACGTGCCTTGCGCCTTAAGCGAGGCTCTGAGTTCGTCCGCAACCTTGTCGTTGTTTGAAAATACGCTTTCTTTTACGGATATAACTCTCATTTCAACGCCTCTTGCCACTCGCTGTATTTGCTATATATCCAATCCGCAAGCGCATCTACTCCCTCGCCCGTCTTGGACGATACGACGAATACCTTTGCGTTCGGATTGATTTTTGCAAGATGTTCTTTGCATCTTTCTACGTCGAAGTCAAAGTACTTTGCCGTGTCTATCTTGGTGATGACAAGCACGTCACAACTTGAAAACATCAACGTATATTTGAGGGGTTTGTCGTCGCCCTCGGGGATTGCGAGCAACGCCATTTTGAGGTGCGCGCCCGTGTCGAATTCGGCAGGACATACGAGGTTGCCGATATTCTCCAAAAACACGATGTCCTCTTTTGTGCCGAACTCTTTGAACCCTTGACGGGACATATCCGCGTCGAGGTGGCACATTCCGCCCGTGTGAAGTTGGATTGACTGCGCGCCTGCCTTGCGAATGGTGTAGGCGTCCACGTCGCCGTCTATATCCGCCTCCATAACTCCGACCGCGCATTTGTCTTTGAGTTTGCCGATAAGACCTACGAGCAAAGACGTTTTGCCGCTGCCCGGCGCAGACATCACGTTGATATAGTAAACGCGCGCTTTGTCAAGCTCCGAGCGCAATTTGTTTGCGTCGACATCGTTGTCCTCGAGGATTGTTCTTTTCAGTTCGATTGTACTAATTAAGTCCATAATTACCTATTTTAGATTAATATTATATCACTATGATTTTTTAATTTCAATACTTTCGTATCGATTTTTGCAGGATAAATCTGCCAAAATGTAACTTATTTTGGGTTTTATGTCCCTTTTCGATGCATTTTATAAGTTATGGCAGGATATCATACGTTTGTATGCAATCGGGGTTGACACGCAAGAGTTTTGGCATTAAAATGAAAATACAAGCAACAGGGGGTATTTTATGGATATTCAAAAATATTGCGACGCACAAAAAATCGCGCAAGATATGGACACTATGAACGCTTTTGGCGTTCGCCTCACAGGCACGGATGCTCAAAACGAGTTCTGCAAGTGGATAAAGGCTCAAATCAAGGAGATGGGATATGAAATTCACACCACTCCGTATGAATTCGAACGTTGGACTTGCGACAAGTGCGCGTTGAGTGTTGACGGCAAAGACGTGCATGTTTCCTCGCCCTTCCCGTACAGCGGACTTACCTCAAAAGACGGCGTAACCGCAAAACTCGTTGAAGTGGGTAATCACCCTCTCGGTTTTGCGAGAGCAAGAGGCAAAATCGCCGTTTGCCATATCAAAAATTTGTCCAAAATCAGCAGTAAAATCGCATTTGACAAGCGCAAATCCTACCCTGCCGACCTCGAAATCGAAAAGAGTTACAGAGGCCCCGTCAGCACATCCTTCGTAAAGACGTTGCTCACCTTCTGGGCGGCGCAACTTTCGGGCATGAAAGGCATGATTTGCATATGGGAAGATATGTCCGACCAAATGGTTGAAGGACAGGTGCTGAACTTCATTCTTCACTATCTCAAAGTGCCTATGGTGTGGGTGAACCAAACAGACGGAAAAACCGTGTTAGATGCCGCAAAAGCGCACAAAACCGCAACTTTGAAACTTGTCGGAAAACTTGAAAAAGCACACACCGAATCTTTCTATGCAGTGCTTAAAGGCAAGAAGGAAACCAACGAGGCAATCATTGTAAATACGCATACGGACGGATGCAATTTCTGCGAGGAAAACGGCGCAATCGGAATACTGCCGATGATGAAGTATTTTAAGCAAAATCCCACGGATAGAAACCTTGTTTTCGCGTTTGTAACGGGACATTTCCGTCTCCCCTCTTTCCGTACGGGAACGGATCAAGCCACGTCCAAATTCCTTACCGACAACAAGCAAGTATGGAAGGGCAAAAAAGGCGGTCTCAAAGCCGTCGCAGGCTGCGCTGTGGAACACCTCGGTTGCACGGAATGGAAAGACGTTGACGGCGTGTATAAGATGACCAATCCCATTGACGTGGAACTTGTATATACCGGCAACAAGACGATGGACGACATCTACTACGAGGCAATCAAAGAGCGCGACAACGTACGTACGCTCACATTGCGCGGACACAATATGCTCCACTTCGGCGAAGGTCAACCGCTCTTCAACAAGCATATTCCCGAAATCGCGCTCGTCACCGCTCCCGACTATCTCTGCTCGGTTGCAGACAATCACCATATGGACAAATTCAACCTCGACCTTATGTGCGAGCAAATAGGCACGTTTATCCGTTGCGTTGAAATTCTCGACACCAAAACCGCAAAACAACTCGGCAAAGCGCAAGGCTATTCAATAGGTCTCGGCAAGTTGAAATAAGATGAAATAAGTTGATTAGAATATCAAAAAAGCCCGTTAGATACGGGCTTTTTGTTTGTTTTTAAATATTCCGCAACTGCGCCAAAGGCGCAATATCACTTTTTGCGAAAGCAAAAAATATCACTTGCGCAAAGCGCAAATATCACCGTGCCAAAGGCACGATATCACTGCTTTTGCTTGCAAAATCATTAGCGTTCTTCTCTAAAGTACGACATACCCAATGCCGCCGGCGGTTGCGCCTCTCTCTTGTTTATCATACTTGTGATGACGAGGACGAGGATTGTAACGACGTATGGCAAGAGTTTGATAAGTTCGATTTGAGCAAACGAGATGCCTTTGATGTAGGACGAGGCGATGTACAAGCCTGCAAAGATGATTGAGCCGAGAATGGACAAAGCAGGTTTCCAGAGCGTGAAGATAACGAGTGCAATGGAGAGCCAGCCGAAACCTTCGAGGACGTATTCCCAGTTGCCGCCCATATAGTCCATGACGCAGAAGAGACCGCCCAAGCCCGATATGCCGCAGCCTACGCAGGTGGAGACGTATTTGTATTTGGTGACGTCGATACCTGCCGCATCCGCCGTTGCAGGATTTTCACCTACGGCGCGGAGGTTGAGTCCCGTTCTCGTCTTGCTAAGCACGATTTGAGCGACGATTGCGATTATGATTGCAAGATATACCAACACGCCGTGCGAGAGGAAAATTTGCGAGAATGCGCCGCCGCCTTGCACGTCGAACAATTTTATGAAATACTTACTTGCTCTTGCGACGATCATTATCTTTGCGCCTGCGCCCGTCATATAGTAGCCTGCAAGTCCTACGCCGAGTGTGGTCATTGCAAGACCGACGACGTTTTGATTGCAATGGAGCGTTACGGTGAGGAAACTATATAGGAATCCCATAAGCGCGCCCACCAAAAACGCAACTATCAGCGGTATAAGCACGAGTAGCGCAGGTGCGCTCGTTCCCATCGTTTTGATGAGCGAATACTCCGCAAGCACGCTGACCGCCGCCGCGACGCTCATAATGCCGGGGATACCGAGGTTGAGGTGTCCGCCCTTTTCCACGATGATTTCACCCGTAGAGCCGTAAAGGAACACTGCGCTCAATCTGATTGCACTTGCCAAAAATTTTACAAACATATCAGTTTACCCCCTTTTCCGTCGAGGTTTCGACGACGTCTGCAATCGGCTCTTCCTCTTGCACGCTTTCGCCTTGCGGTTCGCTTTGTGCGTCGTCCGTTTGCGTTGCCGAATCCGTATCTTGCGCCGTTTCGCCGCCGATTTCATCTTTATGTTTCTTTCTGAACACAATCTGATATCTAATCAAAAACTCGCTTGCGAGGATAATGATAAACATTATACCCGTAACCACTTGTGCAAAGAAGTTGTTTGTGATGCCGCTGCTCGTCATGACTTCCTGCGTGCCTCGAGTGAGGAATGCGACGAGGAATGACGTGAAAATCATTGCAATCGGGTTGAATTGAGCAAGCCAGCTTACCAAAACCGCCGTAAAGCCTTGACCGCCAACCGTATCTTTGCTTATGGTGTGGTCGATGCCTGCGACGATGAGAAAACCTGCAATGCCGCA
>DBJV01000020.1:33614-35319 GCA_002297185.1 Christensenella sp. UBA767 | reverse complement strand
AATGACTTTTTTGACGTTGATACCTATGTATTTTGCGGTGTTTACGCTCTCGCCGACGACCGTGATTTCATAGCCGTGCTTGCTAAAGCGCAAGTAGCAGAACATCGCAACCGTGATGACTGCGGCAAAAATCATACTGAAATAGTAGTCGCCGCCTGCAATCTGCGGAAGGTTGCCGTATTTGATGGGATTGAGCGAACCCGAGCCGCCCGGCACCCAAACTTTGATGAAATAAAGCACGACTTGGAGCGCGATATAGTTCATCATAAGCGTGAAAAGCGTTTCGTTGGTGTTCCATCTCGCTTTGAAGAGCGCAGGAATAACCGCCCATATAACGCCTGCCACGATAGATACCACGAGCATAAGCACGATAAGTCCTGCGTTGGACATCTTGCCGCCGCAATAGAACATGCACGCACATGCACCGAATGCGCCGATAAGCACTTGTCCTTCTGCGCCGATGTTCCAAAATCGCATCTTGAAAGCAGGAGTTATCGCAAGCGCAATGATGAGCAAAAGCGACATTTGTCTGAACATAACGAGGATGTTGTGTTCGCTGCCGAATGCACCGACAAACATATATTTGATGACTTTGAAAGGCGACACTTTCAATTCCGCAAAGCAAAGCAAGCAGATGAAAATCAAGCCGCCGATTATGCTTGCCGCCCTGATTACCCAAGGTTTCCAAGGCTCGATATTGTCTCTTTTTACAAGATGCACCAACGGTTCTTTATTTTGTTTCATCTTGCGCTGCCTCCTTGTCGGTATTTTCCGCTACGGATTCTCTGCCGAGCATCAACGAGCCGATTTGCTCTTTTATGGCGCGTCTGCCGTCGATTACGCCCGTGATTTTACCGCCGCATATAACCATAATTCTGTCGCAAAGGTCGATAAGCACATCAAGGTCCTCGCCCACGAATATGACCGCCACGCCCTTCTCTTTCTGCTCGTTGAGAAGATGATATATTGTGTAGGACGAATTGATGTCGAGTCCGCGCACGGGATACGCCGCCATAAACACGGTGGGCGCAGCCGCAATTTCACGGCCGACGAGAATTTTCTGCACGTTGCCGCCAGAAAGACGTCTGACGGGAGTTTGAGTGCTTGGGGTTGCGACTTGAAGTTCATCGACAATCTTTTCCGCAAGTTTTTTGGGGTTCTTTCTGTCAAGGAAGAATGGGATGCCCTTTCTGTAGGAGCGGAGCATCATATTGTCCGTAATGTCCATATTGCCCACGAGTCCCATGCCCAGTCTGTCCTCGGGAACGAAGGAAAGTCTTACGCCGAGTTCTCTGATTTGAACGGGAGTTTTTGAGCGCAAATCTACTTTTTCGTTGTTCTTTGCAGGATCGTAATAGGTGATGTCGCCCGTGTTGAGTTTTTGAAGCCCTGCGATAGCCTCCAAAAGTTCCTTTTGACCGCTGCCTGCAATGCCTGCGATACCGAGGATTTCGCCCGAGCGCGCCGTGAAGGATACGTCGTCAAGCACCTTTACGCCTTCGTGATTGAGTGCGCAAAGATGTTCAACCACAAGTCTGTCCTCGACGTCGTGCGGAGTGGCTCTTTCGATGTTGAGATCGACCTTTTTGCCCACCATCATTTCGGTGAGTTGCTTTTCACTGGTCTCCTTGGTTTCGACGGTTGCGATATGCTCGCCCTTGCGCAGCACCGCCACTCTGTCGCTGATTTCCATAACTTCGTTGAG
>DBJV01000020.1:26886-33419 GCA_002297185.1 Christensenella sp. UBA767 | reverse complement strand
GACGGACATGTCGTAAATTTTCTTCTTTAAGTCGATATCGAACCCGTATTTGTCCGCAATGCCTTGCAAGTCGTTTGCACGGTTCTTTTTGAGCCAATTGAACTTTGCAGTTCTTGCAAATCTCGTCCAAGGCAGGAGCGAAATGCGTTTTTTGAGTTCTTTATCCGTAATTCTTTTGGGTGCGGTGAGATAGGAAAGAACGCCGGGATGCTCTTCCTTTTCGTACTCGTCGCACTCGGCATTATTGGCAATTGAGTCCTCGATGACCTTTTGCTTTTCCTCTTTCAAGGACAACTTCTCTTCCTTTTCGCCGAGGATGATGTTGTCGGCGGCAGAAAAGACGTCAACGAGTTTGAAATGCTGATGCACCATTCCGATATGGTTGTCAAAAGCGTCTTTTGGCGAGCGGATAACCACTTCCTCGCCGTTTACGAAAATTTCGCCTTCGTCGGGATAATAAATGCCTGCAAGCATATTCATGAGCGTCGTCTTGCCGCTGCCGTTTTCGCCGAGCAAAGACAAGATTTCGCCCTTGCGCAAGTCAAGATCGACGTTGCTGTTTGCAACGACCTTGCCAAAACGCTTGGTTATCCCCTTCATTTGTACAGCATAAGTATTTTCCATGCTATCTCCAAAAAATAAAAATATGCGCCTTACGCGCTTTTGCCTATAAATCGGCATAGCGGAGTTTTCGCTCCGCTATGCTCGAGATATACTCTTAATTAGTTATTGCTTTTGCCGTATTCTTCGTTGAGGAGCGTGATTCCGTCAATCTTGAGTTCGAAGTACGGTGCGGAACGGAATGAGGATTCTTTGAAGATTCCGTTCTCAATGACTTTGTGTCCGTTGATTTCAAGGTCACCGTTGATTTGTTGACCGTTAACCGTGAATTTGGTGGTATCGAAAACTTGGAGAGTGCCGTCTGCGAGTTGTTTTCTCACTTCGACGATTTTGTCAACCGTGCCTTCTGCCGCTGCTTTGCCGCCGAGGTTGGTGAGAACTACGCTGCCCGTTTTCAAAGTGCCTGTCCAATCGTTATCGATTGCCAAACCTTGTGCGGTTTGAGTGATGATATATTTGAAGTAAGGCGTCCAATCGATTCTGGAAGAAACGATGAATGTATCGGGGCATGCGGTGAAAGTGCTGCCGTTGTAAGATACGTTGGGAACGCCTGCTTGCTCGCATGCGGACGGTGCGCCCATGGAGTCTGCGTGTTGGCTGATAAGTTTGCAACCGCCCTCGATGAGAGCCTCTGCAGTCGTTTTTTCTGCGGTGAGATCATACCAAGAACCCGTGAACTTAACGTCCATCGTTACGCTGGGGCAAACGGATTTTGCACCAAGGTAGAAGGAGGTGTAACCGGAAATAACTTCTGCGTACGTGAATGCGCCGACGTAACCCATTTTTGCTTGTTCTGCGGTGATAGTGCCGTTTGCGATCATTTCGTTGAGTTTGAGACCTGCCGCAACGCCTGCAAGATATCTGCCTTCGTAGATGGATGCGAATGCGTTGTGGAAGTTGTCAAGTCCGCTGGATGCTGCCATAACGCCCGTTGCGTGGCAGAACTCAACGTTCGGATTCGCTACTGCAACTTCTTTAAGAAAATCCTCGTGGCCGAAAGAGTCTGCAAAGATAACGTCACAACCTGCGTTTACGAGTTCTACCGCAGCATCTTTGCACTTGGACGATTCAGCGACGTTGGTTTTGAAGATGATGTTGCTGCTATTAAGACCGAGCTCGGAGATTGCCTTGTTTGCCGCGTCGATGAAGTTCTTATCGTAAGTGGAAGAATCATCGTGCAAGCAGATGACGCCGATCTTGAAATCGCTCGGGATCGTTACGTTTGAATAATCGGGATATTCAATTCCGTCGTAAGCGGGCAATTCGATTTCTTTCGCCTCTTCTTCGGGGTTGCACGCAACCAAGCAGAGAACCAAAGCGGTGACGAGAGTCAAGCAAAGAATCATTGCAAATACTTTCTTTTTCATGTGTGTCTCCTTAAAATTTTGCCTTTTCGGCATTGTTTTCTATATTCACGCCACTTCGGCGCAAATTGCGTTAGTGTCTGAAAACGATAGTGCCGTCGTCGGACATAGAGTCGATAAGCGCGAGGCTTTGAACGTTGATACCCTTTGCTCTGAGTGCGTCGCCACCGCCCTGAAAACCTTTCTCGATTGCGACTGCGCATCCCACAAGTTCCGCACCCGCTTGCTCGACGAGGCTCATAAGCCCGTTTATCGCCGCTCCGTTTGCCAAAAAGTCATCAACGATAAGCACTTTGTCGTCTTTGGAGAGGAAATCCTTCTCCACCATAATCATTTTGGAAACTTGGTGCGTAAAAGAATAAACCTCGGCGCTGTAGCAGTCCGAGGATATGTTTATGGTCTTGCTTTTCTTAGCAAAAAGCACCGGTGCGCAGACATAGTGTGCGGCAGCACATGCTATGGCTATACCCGATGCCTCGATTGTCAGAATTTTGGTGATTTTTTGCCCGCAAAAGAGCGCAGAAATTTCCTTTCCAATCTCGTCCAACAATTGATAGTCGATAAGATGATTCAGAAATCCGCCAACTTTGAGGACGTTGCCCGCTTGGACTTTGCCGTCCCTCAAGATGCGCTCCTCCAAAATCTTCATAGCGCGCTCCTTTACCACAATATTTAGTGGCGTTACGGTAATCTTTCCCCCGTCGGTTGTGCGTTGCGATTTGGTTTGCTCTTGAATGATATGGGCATTATATCCAAAAAAATCCGCCCATGTCAAACGAAAATCACCCCTATTTTACTTTTTTCATAAAAAATTTTTACAAAATACACGATGGGTATTTTACGCCGCGAAAAGCGTCGATATAACGCACATTTTGTCTTTTATAAACCGATAAAAATTTCTCCATTGACTTTCGCCGCTCCTTCCACTTTTTCGGTGCGTATTGCTAGACTATCATCCGCTCAGGCGAATATACGCAATCCTAATTTATACGCGCATACACGCGTACGCACGAAATATCCAAAAAAAATTGCAAAACATTTTGCAAAAAATCGCTTGACAATTAACGACGATGGAAATATATTTATGCACGGAAAAAAGGTAAGCAAAATATGAGCTTGCCTTTTTACTTTGTCAAAAGGTGAAGTATGAAAAACCAAAACAAGTTTTTAACGGCTATAAAAGACTTCTTTAAGCCAATAGATTTGACGCAAGGGACGATTTGGAAAGTTATCGTCAAGTTTTCAGTGCCTATAATCGTTTCCTACCTGTTGCAACAACTCTATATACTCTCGGACGCCGCGATTTGCGGTCAAACGCTTTCTGCAAACGAGGTCGCAGGAGTCAACGACACCGCACCGCTGATTTTCATATTTATGCAATTTGCGTTCGGTTGCACCGCAGGTTTTTGCGTGGTGATATCCAACAAAATCGGCGCGCACGATGCGGACGGTATGCGCAAATCCTTTGCGACGCAGTTTATACTCTGCGGCGTTATGACGGTGATTTTGACGCTTATTTCCGTGTTCTGCATAAAGCCTATGCTTGCGTGGATCAACGTAACCGAGCAGAACCCCGAAGTGTTCAACGCCGCTTACACCTACTGTTTCGTCATATTCCTCGGCATTGTGGCGCAACTGTTCTACAACTTCGTCATAAGCATACTGCGCAGCATCGGCGATTCGTTCACGCCGCTGATGTTCCTCTTGATTTCGACGGTTATGAACATCGCCCTCGACGTGCTTTTCATCAAGGCTTTCGGCTGGGGTGTCGCAGGTGCGGCAGGCGCAACGGTGCTTACGCAATTCCTCTGCACTATCGCTTGCTTTATTTACACCTTTGTGAAATACAAGGAGTTGCGCCTCAAACCTTCCGATTTCAAGATATCCGCTCGCGATTTGTGGGCGCATCTACGCCAAGGCGTGCCGCTCGGACTGCAATTTTCCGTGCTTTCAATCGGCATCATCGTTATGCTCGCCGAAACCGTCAAATTCGACATCCTTCCCGACGGACTTATGGTCGTAGGCAATCCTGCTCAAAACGGCATGGGAGCGGCAAACAAACTTCTGCAATTCGCAATGGCGCCGCTGTCCGCACTCGGCACGGCTATGGTCAGCTACAACGCGCAAAATTTGGGCGCAAAATACATTGACAAAGTGCGCAAAGGCACCAATCAGGCATTGCTTATTTCCCTCGTGCTGTACGTCATTTGCGCAGGCTTGGGATTGCTCGTAACCATCGACGGCGCGTATCAACGCATATTCCTAAGCGCAGACAAAATCAGCGAACAATCGCTTTGGTTCGGCAATACGTATCTGTATATCGACCTTCCGCTGTTCTTCGTACTCGGCGCGCTTTTCGTATTGCGCAACGCCGTGCAAGGCATAGGCAAATCGGTGTGGACGCTCGCCGCCGGCGCAGGCGAACTTATCGCAAGGGTGCTTATCTGCATCTTCATCCCAACCCTTGTCAACGGCGGCGCAATCAATGCCCTCGCCAACAGCCAATCCTTCATTGCGCTTTGCTTTGCCGACCCCGGCGCATGGCTCTTCGCCGTCCTCGTCCTCATCTTCCCCTACGTCAAAAACATCCTCAAGCAAGACTACCGCTACGCCTTCGGCTCGGCAGAGTTCAAGGATTGATCCAATCTTATAAACTGCGGCAACTAAAAATCATATCATCGCAAGAAAAATGACCGTCATAAAACGGTCATTTTCATTTACTATTTGCTATGATTGCCAAACTTAAGTTTTCAGTTCCTACGCAATCACGCCTCTTCCACCCATTTTGCATAAAGGTGCAAGTCGGAATGGCGCCCCTTTTCACGCTCGGTTATGGGTTCGCCTGTGCATTCCGGATTATCGTACCAACCGGCAAAAATATAACCGTTCTTTTCCGCACCACGCAGAACGTATGTTTCGTCCTCAACGGTAAAAGTCGTATTATCCTTATTCGTCATATCGTTCAAATATTCGCTGTCATCGTGGAAAATGATTTTGTATTCAATCGGCGTCCAAGATGCATACAGCACAACGTCGCCAACGCTACCTTTGGCAATCGTCTCAACCTTTTCGTTTTGCGCATTATACCAACCGTTGAAAACGTAATAATCTTTCGTTGCAATAGGCAAAACCACTTCCGATTCGATATTATACGTAAACGTCCAATCCGTATCGTCGCAATCGTAATTGTTGTAGGCGATATTGTATGTCGTGAGCGTATATTTTATGGAAAAGGTTATATCCGAGACGACGTTTTCAAGGCTCTTGTCCCAAACTGCCGTATAGCCGAGTCTTGCCGTCGGAGTCGGCGGATTATCTATACTTTTGCCATGTTCCACTTTCAGCGTTTCCGTCCTGTCGCCGTAATCGAAAATGACCGTGTGTATAAGCGGCTCAATCTTCAAAATCGCACTAATTTCTGCAATCGGCTCGTAATTTTCTCCGGCGTCGAAATGCGCAACGACCAAGTGTTCACCGACTTCACTCACTCCGTTACCCGTATATGTAATTTTGATTTCATCGGGAAGTTCGGTACCAACGAAAATACTGTGCTTTTCACCGTCCCAAACGATAGTTACACCATCAAATACGATATTTCCAATTTTTGCCTTTTCAATGGTGAGCGTTGCACTCTTTTTCAAATCTTTATAACCGTCTTTTGAGATAATCGCAGTAATCGTATAAGTGCCGGCATTTACAAATTCATGCTCGCCGACGTACTCGATAGACGCACCGCTCGGCAAATTCACCGCGATAGAATGCTCGTTTCCGTCATAGGCCACACTTGTATTTTCAAAAGTCACGTCCTCGAGGTCAAGCAATTCTTTCCATTTGGCGTATAAGGTTATATCGGATTTGGGAGCAACGCCAAAATCGATTTCCGCCTTGGTTTCACACTCTATATCGCTGCACCAATACAAAAATTCAAAACCGTCTTTGATGGGCGTCGGCACGGCATCGCCGTATTTCCAAATTATATCGTTTTCACCGTTATTGAGAACAAAAGTTGTATAAGATGACGGTTGGAACAATTCGTTCACATCGTCGGAATCGCAAGCGCAAAGCAGGCAAATTGTCGTAATCGACAGGCACGTTATTGCGAGAATCAAAAATATACGTTTTACAGTTTTTCCAAATGCATATCCGTTATGGCTTATCATTGGTACAATACTCTTCTTTTGTTAGTTTTGTTACTGAATTTTTCCAAATAATTATAACACCATCCACGCATTTTTCAACCCTTTTGACCACATTATCTCAAAATTGTCATTTTATAGGCATAAAAAACACAGCTTTTTATAAAAAAATTACAACTATTACAATGTCATAAGGCGAATGTAAGCCTGGCGTGTCAAGGGTTCGCCACGCAATGCGTGGTTGCAACGTTGTTGCAAAAAGTCCCTGAAAATGCATAAAAAAACAACAGCTACTGCTGTTGAGTTTTTGGTGCGTCCTCAGGGACTCGTAGGGAGCCAGAGGCTACCGTAATAGAGAGACGAGCAAGTTTACTTGCATAAGGCGAACGTCAGCCTGGCGTGTCAAGGGTTC
>DBJV01000020.1:13861-26780 GCA_002297185.1 Christensenella sp. UBA767 | reverse complement strand
TACCACTGAGTCACTCCCGCAAGCAACAGTTACTATACCAAATTAATCGGCAAAATGCAACAATTTTTAGATAGAAAAATCAAAAAATGTTTGCCAAGCGGCAAAAGCGGCTTTACATAATCGATTTTTATGATATAATATTGATGTTTTGCGGATGTGGTGAAATTGGCAGACACGCTAGATTTAGGTTCTAGTGCAGTAGCGTGCAGGTTCAAGTCCTGTCATCCGTACCAAAAATAAAACGGCAGTACGCCGTTTTTATTTTTGTCCAATGACGGACTTGCGACAATTTATAATTGTCGGCAAACTATGTTTACAACCTGCACTTGTGCAGCTGACGCTTTCGCTATTACGCTCGTTTCTCTCGCTACAAGTCCTGTCATCCGTACCCAACGGAATGCGATACTGAGTATCGCATTTTTTCGTTATCACGAAACGCAACTGCGTTGAGCCGTTGGTGGCTCGTCCTCTTCGCACGGTTTTGCCGAATACTTCGTGATTGGCTCTCCTTTTGCTCGCAGTCAACCGTACTAAAAAAAATTATGACGGCTGATTATACTTTTTTATTCTGAGTTTTGTTGACATTCTATTCAAAAGCATCTAATATTTTGTCATCTCATGAGTATGCCATACGGTGGCAGCCCGCAAGGGTTCCCGGTAGAACGGGCAGAGACGGAAGAGGCTTCGTCAGTGTTTAAGACCTACTATCATCTTGGTTTAAGCAGGAGGTTTGACTTCCTGCTTTCTTTTTTTGCATTCGTATATTATTAATTCTCTCGTCCGACAGAATCGACTCTCTAATATCTAATCATTACAATATTGGAGAATATGTTAAAAAGATTTTGAATTGGTATAGAATACCAAATCCCAGCACAATATGCCGAAAATATGCAAATATCTCACAATTTCGAGTAGTCGTCTAATGCAAATTTTGTAGAATAATTGACATTGCGCGCGCACGAGATTACAATACGGAGCGTAAAAAATAATAGAGGCACATTATGCAAAAAGATTTAACAGTAGGAAAGCCTGCAAGCGTTATATTCAAATTTTGCCTCCCGCTTTTCGGAAGTATTATTTTTCAGCAACTCTACAATCTTGCCGACAGTTTCGTAGCCGGCAAATTTATAGGCGACGCAGCCCTTGCGTCCGTCGGTAACAGCTATGAAATCACGCTGATTTTCATTGCTTTCGCATTCGGATGCAACATCGGCTGCTCGGTCATCGTATCGAGATATTTCGGCGCAAGAAAGTACGCCGACCTCAAAACCGCGGTATATACCACTTGGATTTCGGGTGCGGTGCTTTGCGCGATATTGATGGTGATAGGTCTCACCTGCTCAACCCAACTTCTCAAACTCATCAACACCCCCGATCATCTTATGGCGGACTCGCAACTATACCTCGACATATACGTGTGGGGCTTGCCGTTCGTGTTCTTCTACAACATCTCGACGGGTATATTTGCAGCGCTCGGCGACAGCAAAACGCCCTTCATATTCCTCGCAATATCCTCACTTGCCAACATAGGCGTGGACATTTGGTTCGTCGTGTCATTCAAAATGGGCGTGGCAGGCGTTGCGTGGGCAACCTTCCTTTGCCAAGGCGTAAGCTGCGTATTGTCCGTAATCTTCGTACTGTTGCAACTCCGCAAAATCAAAGCGGACACCAAACCCAAAGTTTTCTCGTGGAAAGTGCTTGGAGACATCTCCGTCATCGCAATCCCGAGCATACTCCAACAAAGTTTCATATCCGTAGGCAACATCGTCATTCAAAGCGTGGTCAACTCCTTCGGGCAAGTGGTCATGGCAGGCTACTCTGCAAGCGTAAAGCTCAACAACCTCGTTACGACGTCCTTTCTGACCTTCGCAAACGGAATATCCAACTACACCAGCCAAAACCTCGGCGCAGGCAAAATCGAGCGTATCAAACCGGGACTTGTCGCAGGACTCGTATTCGTATGGGCGCTATGCCTACCAATCGTGCTTTTGTACGTATTCGGCGGACAATATCTGCTTATGCTGTTTATGAAAGACGCATCGAGCGGCGCACTTGACGTGGGCATGCAATTCTTGCGCATAATATCCCCGTTCTACTTTATCGTAGCGGTCAAGATAGTCTGCGACGGCGTATTGCGCGGTGGCGGCAAGATGGTCAAGTTTATGATAACTACGTTCACTGATTTGATACTCCGCGTCGTGCTTGCACTCCTCCTCAGCAAACCTCTCGGCACGGACGGAATTTGGTGGTCTTGGCCAATCGGCTGGGGCGTAGGTATGATTGTATCCGTAGTTTTCTTCTTTACGATCAAATGGAAAAAGCCTCTCCCCGAGGACGTTTATACTCGCCTCACCGACGAAGAAACGCAAATAGAGGAAGTGCTTGAAACACCTATGGAAGAAGTACTTAAAGATGCCGTCGAGGCGGAAGAATAATAACAACATACAAACACAAGTTTTGTACATTCCAAATCAATTTTTATAACGAATACAAAATAAAGTGCGGAGACCGAGTTTAATCGGTATCCGCACTTTATTCTTTTCAAACGATGACTTAAAGTCTTGTTTTTGGATTATTTGTGCATCACAGCAAGATGCAGATTACACCGCCCTTGCCCTCGTTGACGATGCGGCCGAGAGTCTTGCGCAACTTCTGTTCGGCATCGGTGGGCACGGTTTGCAACTTGTTGTTGATGCCGTCCGCAACGAGAGTTGAAAGCGAGCGCCCGAAGATATTGGTGTCCCAAATCGCCTGCTTGTCGTTTTCAAAATCGAGTAGCATACTGTCAACCAAGTCTTTGCTCTGCTGTTCGCTGCCGACGATGGGGCTTACTTCCGTCTCGACGTTGACTTTCATAATATGCAAGGACGGTGCGCTTGCTTTGAGTTTTACGCCGTATTGTTGACCTTGGTGCAAAATCTGCGGCTCTTGCAATTCGATTTCGTCCATAGTGGGCATAACGATACCGTAGCCGAGCGTTTCCACTTGTTCCATTGCGGATTGAAGTTTTTGGATTTTGTCTCTACCCTTGCAAAGCGCTTTCAGTTCGGTGAGCAAATCGAAGTCGTCCTCGATGTCTATACCGCATTCCGTGCTTGCGACCTTGAAGAACACGCCGTCTTTGGGTCTCATATCCACTTGCACTCTGCCCTTGCCTGCCTCGATGCCGATTGACAGAGGTTGTTGCCAGTAGTTCGCATCCTCGAAATATCCGTCGATTTTGTCATAGTCTTTCATCTTATCGACGTCGTCCGCCATACGTCTGACGTTCTCGATAAGTTCCTTTACGACGTCGTTGTCAAGTGGCAGAGCCTGCACCCAACGAGGCAAATCGAAATCAATGATTTTGACGCTGAATTCGAGCAAAATCGTCTCCAAAATCTCGCTGATATCGCTCTCTTTCATCGTGAGCGCATTCTTGACGATTACCGGTGCGTCGTACTTTTTGGCAAGTTCGTCTTTGAGTTTTTGCGCGCTTTGAGAGTTCTCGTCCGCAACGTTGAGAACGATTGCAAACGGTTTTTTGCACTCTTTGAGTTCACGCACAACTCTTTCTTCCGCCTTGACGTAATCTTCACGCGGAATATTGCCAAAACTTCCGTCCGTCGTAACCGCAAGCGCAATGGTACTATGCTCTTTTATGACCTTTTGCGTACCGATTTCCGCCGCTTTTGAAAACGGCATATCCTCGTCAGACCACGGCGTTGAAACCATGCGTTCTTTGCCGTCCTCTTCTGCGCCGAGTGCGCCGTCCACGAGATACCCCACGCAATCTATAAGTCTCATATTGACGGCGATATTCTCGCCTACGGACACTTTCACCGCCTCGTTGGGGACGAAACGCGGCTGCGTGGTCATAATAGTTTTTCCGTCTGCGGATTGAGGAATTTCGTCTATAGCGCGACTGCGTTCGTCGGCATTGACTATTCCGTCAACCACAAATTGTTGCATCACTTGTTTGATGAGCGTCGATTTACCCGTGCGTACGGGGCCAACCACTCCGACGTAAACGTCTCCGCCCGTTCGTGACGCTATGTCTCGATAAAGGTCAAATTTATCCATAAACTCCTCCAACTTGGTTTGCTATACTCTATGAAAGCTTAGGTCGGCTTATGCAAAAATTTGAAAAATCGCATGAAAAAACCGCTCGACTTGCAAGCGGTTTTGATTTTTGGGATTATTTATCGTTTATTTTTTGAACAACGACGCAAAAAGTCCTTTCTTTTGATACTGTTTCACTTGCACGTCGGACACGATATAGCCTTCTTTTTCGATGCCTTGTCTTATGGCATTCACATCTACGTTGTCCTCTGCCACAACCACCGTTGAATTTGCCACGTGCGATGACGTAACCTTCTTGACGTTTGCGGATTTTCTCACCGCATCGTTGACGTGCGACTCGCACATACCGCACTGCATACCGTCAACTTTCATTGTAATTTCAATCATATCGTCTGCCTCCTTCACCAAAACTATACCACTTCCCGATTTTGTCGTCAACGAATATGAAATATTTTTCATATTTATCGGCAAAAAGTAAGGTTTTGATGCAAAGTATTTTGCGAATTTTGCCGATAGCGGCAAAAAACACCGCAAAGCGTTTTGTTGCCTTGCGGTGAAAGAATTGGATTTTTGATTATTTGTTCATAACTTCGAGGCATTGCGCAAAGAATTGCGTTGCCTTTTCCATTGCGTCGATGCTTACGCGCTCGTTGATTGCGTGGATGCGTTTTTGGTCGTCAAGCGTCATAAGGAATGGCGTAAAGCGGTAGATGTTGTCGCACACTTCACCGTAATAGCGGCTGTCGCTGTTGGCGATAAACATATACGGAGCGGTAACCATCGTCGGGAAGATTTGTTTGATTGCAACGTTGAGGTCGTGCCACGGCTTGACGTCGATAGGCGATACTGCGGTAGCCTCCGTGCCTTTGCCGTGTCTTTCCACTTTGACGTTTTTGCCGAGCAATTTTTGCGTGTATGCAAGCACTTCGTCACTCGTAACGCCCGTGATTATACGAGTGTTGATATTTGCCGTAACCTTGGGCGGAATGACGTTTTCGGCGTCGCTGCCGTGCAACATCGTTTGCGCAAAGGTCGTGGAAATAAGCGAGTTGGTGAGAGGTATCTTCTTAAACACGAATTTGAGCAACGGACTCAAAATGTCTCTGTTTACGAGGATAAATCTGAACGGGAACTTCACGTGAGGCGCAATAAGTTTGAACGTTTGCTTTGTAGCCGGCGTCCATTTGCTCGGCATAGGGTGCTTGTCGAGTTTTACGAGAGCCTTGCCCATAATTGCCGCCGCCGAGGGTTTTGAGGGGTTGGACGCGTGTCCGCCTGCCTTTTCGACGGTCAAGGTCATGTTCATATTGCCCTTTTCGCAAGTTGCGATAAGACCGAACAATTTGTCCTCGCCTATCATCTTGCCGTCTATAATCGTGCCGCCCTCATCCACTATGTATTCGAGCTTGATATTTTGCTCTTGGAACCACTTGCAAATATGCGCCGCGCCTTCTTCCGTCCACGCCTCTTCGTCGTGACCGAAACAGAAATACACGTCTCTTTCGGGTTGCCAGCCTTCGGACAACAGTTTTTCCATCGCCTCGAGCAAGGAAATCATAGTGCCTTTCATATCTTGCGTGCCGCGTCCCCAAATAAATCCGCCGTCAATCGTGCCTCCGAACGGCTCGTAATCCCAGCCCTCTTTGGGTGCGGGAACTACGTCTTGGTGCGCAAGGAATGCGCCCGGCAACAACTCGGGATTATTACCCTTGAAACGATACACGAGACTGTAATTGTTGATGACCGTCTTTTGCGCCGTTGCGTGAATGAGCGGATAGGTCTTTTCAAGCCATGCGTGATAGTCGTGGAAAGGCTTGTCGATGCCCTCAAATTCGCCGACCATTGACACGGTGGGGATTTGCACGGCCTCGGACAAGTGCTTTGCAATGACGTCTTTGTCAAACTCTCTCGCCTTGTATTCGCCGGGATCGATTTCTTTCGGTTTGCACAAAAGCGTGCGGATAAGCATAGTTGTAAGCAACATAATTTTTCTTCCTTATTGGTTTTATGTAGATATTATAATATCTTTTAATAGGATTTGCAATATCGAAAAGACATTTTCCCAAAGCGCATTTTCTTGCCCTGTATCTATATTTTATCAAAGCATATAGGCGCAACTTTCGGATTTGCCAAATACGCTTAATGGGCTTGTATATTGACTTTTTCCGCAAAAATGTTAAACTTAAAGCAATTCGGAGGAATTATTATGAAAAGAAAAGTTTTGCTTGCTGCGCTGCTCGTACTCGTTACGGCGATAATCGCAAGCGTATTGGTTGCGTGCAACCCTGCCGAAATGGAGAAAATCGTCGGCACGTACAAACTCGTTACGGACAAAACGACGGAATACCAACAGGACACCGTTGACAATATCGAAAAATACGGCAAAGAGGCATATATCGTGCTTACGGGCGACGACTACGGCTACTACGTCTATAAGGACAACGATATGACCGCTTTTGCGCGCAAGGTAAAACTCGATTACACCGTAAACGACGAAAACAAGGTCACTTCCATAACCTACGTTCTCGGCGAAGGTCAAAAGCCCAACACCCTCAACGTCAATGCGCAAAAGGACAAAGTTTCCCTTGTGTATCGCTGGACGGCAGCGACCAAACTCACGGACGCGCGCGATATACAATACGACAAAATCAGCGACAAAAATGATTTGTCAAGTATCAAAGACGCTTTGGGCGAAATCCCGACGTTCGACTACGACGTGTATCAATATCACACAATGTTCTGTGCTGAATTGACCAACGGTCTGCAAAAGAATTTCAGCGACTACATCTACAAGTATTACGACGTAAACGCCGCCTCTTGCACCGCCACCCTCTATTATGCGCTCAAATCGGACGAAACGCCCGTCGTCGTTTCAAACTTGACGGTTACGTTTGGCAAGAACGACGAAACCAACAAACCTATATCTATGACGATTGGCGAGGACACTTTCACGTTTGAAAACGGCACGCCGCGCAGAGAGGTTAAGGTCAATATCGATGGTCAAGACTTCGACGAACACGAGGAACTTGCTTGGTTCTCTCTCGACCAAACGGAATACACCGACTATACGGCATATTTCAATAGTCTCATCGCCGAATACAAACAATCTTTGCAACAAGCGTAACGCATCATTGCGCCAATGTCGAGTGAGGAAACTTGCTCACAAGGGTTTCCGAACGATGATATTTTTGAAGTGATTGCATTTGCAGTTGCAAATGAAAGCCGTAGGCTTGCGTTATTAGCGCACAATCACCACAAATTCAAACGTGGCAATCCAGCGTGGCGTATTCATTCAGGTGTGGGTGTCCCACCAATTATTTTAAGCAAACAACACAAAAGCAGGCTTTATGCCTGCTTTTTGTATCGTTAAATATTGATTTTGCGTATTTTGCTTATTTTTAGATTTCTCTCGTCGCTCTTTCGAGGAACTTCAAATCTTTGCCGCCGAGGTACTTGCCAAGAGTCTTGCGCACGGTCTTGTGATATGCGTTGAGCCACGCTTTTTCGCCTTCGTCGAGCATCTTCACGTCTATTGCGTCAAGGTCGAAAGGCACGAGCGTTATCGTCTCGAATGCGCAGAACGTGCCGTATTCCGTCTTTTCCTTTTCCACGCAAAGCACGAGATTTTCGTGTCTTATGCCAAACTTACCTTCCGCATAAAAGCCGGGTTCATTGGACGTAATCATACCGGGCAGTACGGCAAAATTGGGCGTAAACGCTCTCGGCGAGATGTTTTGCGGTCCTTCGTGAACGTTGAGCAAATATCCAACGCCGTGTCCCGTGCCGTGCTTGAAATCCATACCGTGGGCATACATCGGTGCTCTCGAAATCATATCGAGGCGTGCGCCCGTCGTTCCTTTGGGGAACACCGCTCTTGCAAGTGCGATATGCGATTTAAGCACGATTGTAAAGGCGCGTTTTTCTTCGTTCGTAACCTTACCCATCGCAAAAGTACGGGTTATATCCGTCGTGCCGTAGCGATATTGCGCACCGCTATCGACGAGGAGCAGACCTTTGTTTTCCACTACTTTGTCCGTTTCGGGGGTTGCGGAATAATGCACGATTGCGCCGTTGGAGGCATATCCGCAAATTGTGTCAAAACTGAGGTCGAGGAAGTTTTTGCTCTCTCTTCTGAATGCCTCGAGTTTGTCCGCAAGCGAAATCTCGCTCATCGGTTCTTTGCCTGCATTCTCTTTGAGATAGCGCATAAATTTGAGTACGGCAACACCGTCCTCGACGTGCGCTTTTTTCATATTCTTGATTTCGACGGCGTTCTTGATTGCCTTTCTTACGGTAGTCGGGAAAGCAGCGGTTTCCTTGACGTTTCTTATGCGAGAAAACAGCGCGTAGTTGGTCTTTTCCTTATCTATAAGCACCCTTCCCTCAATCTGCGAAACAACACCGTAAACGTCGCCGTACGGCAAAACGCTTATGCCGTTTTCCGCAAGGATTTCCTTGCATTTTGCGTCGAGTTTTCTCTCGTCGATAAACAACGTAACGCCGTCCTTGGATACGATGACGTACGCGTAATTGACGGGATTATACTCTATATCGCTGCCGCGCATGTTGAAAAGCCAAGCAATATCGTCGAGCGAGGACACAAGCGCATATTCGCAACCTTGTTTTTCAATATCCTTTTGCAAATTTTCGATTTTGCTCTTTATGCTCTCACCCGTTGCGCTATCGGGCAAAAACCACGCCTTTGTCGGCGCGACTTCGGCGCGATCTTGCCAAATGCGGTCGATAACGTCGCCGCAATCCACGAGCTCCACGCCCTTGACGTTCTTTTTCAACGCCTCAACGAACTCAACCGTTGCCGTCGTGAAATCGAATGCGATTTTTGGAGTGTCGGAGAGTTTTTTCACAAACTCGAAAATAGTCGGCACGCCCTCTTCCCCTGCTTTCATAAGCACGGTATCTGTCGTTTTAAGTTGCTCTGCCGCCTGAATAAAATATCTTCCGTCCGTCCACAGATACGCGTTATCGCCCGTCACCACAAGCGTGCCTGCGCTCCCCGTAAATCCGCAAAGAAACGCACGCGTTTTGAAATGATCCACCACGTATTCGCTGCCGTGATCGTCGCTCGTAAACACGATATACGCGTCAATTCCGCCTTGCCTTACGAACTCTTGCAATTTTTCAATATCTTTTTTCATATTTCGCCTGAAAATCTATTTATTTTCCTGTATTATACCACTCCGCAAGTTATATGGCAATGCTTTATTTTACTCGCAAAAACAAAAATAAATACAGAAAATAGATAGAGTTATTTTACATCTTCTGCATTTTTGCAGTTTTTGTAAAATAACTCAATCGCTTATCATTCATTGATCATAATTCTATAACCTTATACATATAGCCTTTTACAGCCAAATTTCCCGTTTTATATGGTACAATTCCACTTTCTAATCGTTTACAGGGCGCAAATCGCCGACAGGTATGGCGTTTATCAACGCTTTCACCGATTCGACAGGATTGTCAAAATTCCAAAATACACATTGAGTATTCATAAGTGCTTGCAACTCCCTGTTTTCAATCATATTTAGTCCTGTTATTGACTTATCAATGAATATCGGAATAATCATCTTGCCTTCCGTTTTCGCATGAGCAATCTCACGCGCAACAAACGGTGAATTAATGCTACGTTCGCTCACCAAAACAAAACAGTATTTGCTATCCTTCACGATATTTTTAATCGAAAACGTCCAAGAACGGTCTAAAATGAAATCTTGTTCGCACCATACGTGGAAACCAAAACCGTTTAACACCTCTACTATTCTTTCCGCAGCGGCAAAGTCGCTATGCGCATACGACAAAAACACGGTATTCGTGCGAGAAAAGCTGTCAACGGTTAGATTTACTATTCGCTTTTGTTCGGCAACGCCAAGTTCGCAAATCTTGTCGAGGTCTATGGTTGCAAGCGTTCTTTTGCCTTGCTCTTTGACGTAATTAAGTTCGCTTTGCACCCAGCGGCTTTTCCTTGCGTTCTGGGAATCGCACGGTCCAAAACCAAAGACGAGCGTCGATTTCACGCTTTATCAAATCCGTGATTTCGTTCTCGTCGGATAAAGAATGGAGATAAAACAAAATCGGCTCGTATCCCCTATCCTCAAACGTATTGCGCACAAGTCTGACTTTTGACAAATCGGCGTGCGAGTGCGAGATAAAAATGTATTTATTTTCGTTTTCCATCGTGTTTTTTTGCAATATTCGGCGTTTATTCAGCGTTATTAGCCGCAAAAACCCGTCAATTTGCGCATTTTGGGTATGAAAACAGCCGTTTTGCAACGGCTGTTTTCATAGTAGATAAACCGATTAGTTTCTCGGGTTCTTGATGTTTGCTTGTGCAGCTGCCAATCTTGCGATAGGTACTCTGAACGGTGAGCAAGATACGTAATCGAGACCGATTTCGTGGCAGAATTCGATAGAAGAAGGATCGCCGCCGTGTTCACCGCAGATACCGCAGTGCAACTTGCTGTTTGCGCCCTTGCCGAGCGTAACTGCCATCTTCATGAGTTTGCCGACGCCGACTGTATCGAGACGTGCAAACGGATCGAATTCGTAAATCTTTGCTTGATAGTAGCTGGGCAAGAACTTACCTGCGTCGTCACGGCTGAAACCGAACGTCATTTGGGTAAGGTCGTTTGTGCCAAAGCAGAAGAAGTCAGCCTCTTTTGCGATTTCGTCAGCGGTGAGAGCTGCTCTGGGGATTTCGATCATCGTACCGACTTCGTACTTGAGGTCGATGCCGCTTTCTTTGATGACTGCGTCTGCGGTCTCGACAACCGTCTTTTTGCAGTACTTCAATTCTTTGACTTCGCCGACGAGCGGGATCATAATTTCAGGCTCGACTTTCCAGTCGGGGTGACGCTTTTGAACGTTGATAGCAGCCTTGATAACCGCTTTGGTTTGCATAACCGCGATTTCGGGGTACGTGACTGCCAAACGGCATCCTCTGTGCCCCATCATCGGGTTGAACTCATGCAAGCTGTCGCAAAGGATCTTGATTTCGGATACGGATTTGCCTTTTGCTTTTGCGAGAGCCTCGATATCCTTCTCTTCCGTGGGAACGAACTCATGGAGCGGCGGATCCAAGAAACGAATGGTTACAGGCATGCCCTTGAGAGCTTCCATCAAACCTTCGAAGTCTGCTTGTTGCATAGGCTCGATTGCGTCGAGTGCTTTGACGCGCTCTTCGACTGTTTCGGAGCAAATCATCTCACGGAACTTGTCGATTCTGCCCGGACCGAAGAACATATGCTCTGTACGTACGAGACCGATGCCTTGTGCGCCGAGTTCGGCTGCTCTTTGTGCATCAGCAGGCGTATCTGCGTTTGTGCGAACGCCGAGTGCTTTGTATTTGTCTGCAAGTTTCATGATTCTTCCGAAGTAACCGCTGTTGGGGTCTGCCGGAACTGTCTTGATGATTGTATCGTAGATGTTGCCCGTAGAACCGTCGAGGGAGAGACCGTCGCCTTCGCGGAAAATCTTGCCTGCGAGCTCGAAATATTTTTCATCTTCGTGCATCTTGATGTCGCCGCAACCGGAAACGCAGCAGGTTCCCATTCCGCGAGCAACGACCGCTGCGTGAGAGGTTTGACCGCCACGAACGGTGAGGATGCCTTGTGCATACTTCATACCTTCGATGTCCTCAGGAGAAGTCTCGAGTCTGACGAGGACGACTTTCTTGCCTGCCTTGCCTTCTTTGACTGCGTCCTCTGCCGTGAACACGATTGTACCTGCCGCAGCGCCCGGAGATGCCGCGATACCTTTGCCGACTACGTTTGCTTTGTCTGCCTCTTTGAGCGCTTTTGCGTCAAATTGCGGGTGGAGCAACATGTCGAGAGTCTTTGCGTCGATTTGCAAAAGTGCCTCTTGCTCTGTAATCATACCCTCGTCGATGAGGTCGCATGCGATACGGATTGCAGCAGCTGCGGTACGTTTGCCGTTTCTTGTTTGCAACATATAGAGTTTCTTTTGTTGGATGGTGAACTCCATATCTTGCATATCTCTGTAGTGGTTTTCCAAAATCTTGCACACGTCTTGGAATTGTGCATAGACTTCCGGGAGAACTTCAGCCATCTTGGAGATGGGCATCGGGGTACGGACACCTGCGACGACGTCCTCGCCTTGTGCGTTCATAAGGAACTCGCCCATGAGACCGGGTTCGCCGGTTGCAGGGTTACGCGTGAATGCAACGCCCGTGCCGCAATCGTCGCCCATGTTGCCGAATGCCATCATTTGTACGTTGACTGCGGTACCCCAGCTGTACGGGATGTCGTGGTCCATACGATAGATGTTTGCACGCGGATTGTCCCAAGAACGGAAAACTGCTTTGATAGCCTCGAAAAGTTGTTCCTTCGGATCGGACGGGAAGGGTTTGCCGATCTTCTCTTGATACTCTGCTTTGAACTTGCCTGCGAGCTCTTTGAGGTCGTCTGCGGTAAGTTCTACGTCGTAAGTGACGCCCTTTCTTTCTTTAAGCTCGTCGATAAGAGCCTCGAAGTATTTTTTGCCGACTTCCATAACAACGTCGGAGAACATTTGGATGAAACGTCTGTAGCAGTCCCAAGCCCATCTTGCGTTGCCGGATTTCTTTGCCAAAACTTCAACCACGTCGTCGTTGAGACCGAGGTTGAGGATGGTGTCCATCATACCGGGCATGGACGCTCTTGCGCCCGAACGAACGGAGACGAGGAGCGGATTTTCCTTATCGCCGAATTTCATACCCGCTTTTTCTTCGAGTTTGGCGATATTTTCCATGATTTCCGCTTTGATATCGTCGTTGATTTGTTTGCCGTCCTCATAATATTGTGTGCAAGCTTCCGTCGTAATCGTGAAACCGTAAGGAACAGGA
>DBJV01000020.1:13007-13797 GCA_002297185.1 Christensenella sp. UBA767 | reverse complement strand
GCATTTTTGCGTTGCCTTCGGCAAACTGATAAACGTATTTTTTGCCCATTTAGAATTCCTCCTAAAAGATTTCTTTTATATACTGCAATAATGATAACAAAATGCGCGCCTTTTTGCAAGAGAAAATAATATATAATATTAAAACCGTTATACAATTTTCCAAAAAGTGCGCTCATTTTCGGCAAAACGGGACGCTCGACACAAAAATTTTTTATTTTTGCATTTTTGTTGCACGCGTAAGATTTTTTTGTTAAACTAAACGTATCAAAACACGTTTTAGAGGTGCAAAAATTATGGACGCTGACCCCGGAAGTAGTCAACAAATCCACCATTAAGCATCGCGTTTGAGGTCTCTTGAGCGCAATGCCTTTTGCCATGCTCGGGAGAACCGATTATGATCCAAGTCTATAAGAAAATCAACAAATCCGTTATCGAAGTCGATCCGCAAGAAATCACCGAGGAGTACGACTTTACCGACCAATGGGTGCATATGTCCAACCCGACCGACAAGGAAATCGAGTTGGTTTCTTCTCGTACCAAAATACCCGAAGAATACATCAAAGCCGCGTTGGACTCGGAAGAGCGCGCTCACTGTGAAAAGGACGACGGCGTTATGATGGTCGTAACCGACATTCCTATCACGGAAGAGGACGACGACAAATACACCTACGCCACCCTGCCTTTCGGCTGCGTCACCACGGACAGCACCATCGTAACCGTGTGCCTCAACGAAACGTCCGTCATCAACGACCTCATGGCAGGCAGATACGTCAAGGATTTCAACATCCAC
>DBJV01000020.1:129-12961 GCA_002297185.1 Christensenella sp. UBA767 | reverse complement strand
CAACTTCAATACGTCATCGCAAAGAAGTATTTGCAATACCTCAAACAAATTGACCGTGCAAGTCAACGCGTTCAGACGGAACTTGAAAAGGCTATGAAAAACGAAGGTCTCGTCGAGATGCTTTCGCTTGAAAAATCACTCGTCTATTTCTCAACTTCCCTGCGTGCAAACACCGCCGTTTTGGACAAATTCCCTCGTATGATCAAGTTCTTTGAAGAGGACGAGGATTTGTGGGACGACGTGCTTATAGAAAACCGTCAGGCAATCGAGATGTCCAACATCTACCGTGACATTCTCAACGGCACCATGGACACCTACGCATCTATCATTTCCAACAACCTCAACGTGGTTATGAAAACGCTCACCGTGCTTACTCTGCTCATCGATACGANNCTCCTCACGCTTTTGGTTGACACCCCTGCAATGATAGCCGCGCTTTGGGGTATGAACACGGGCGTTCCCTTCGAAGGCAAACTGTGGGGATTCTGGGTTGTCGTAGGCATAAACATAGCCGTTTGCATCGCGCTTATCATCATTTTTGCCAAAAAGAAGATGCTCAAATAATTTTCACAATTTAAGTCGGTTAGATACCGCAAAAATCACGGAAACGCAATCAAAAAAGCCCGAACGCATATTCGGGCTTTTTCATTGCTAAATTTTGTTAAATTTCGATAATCTATCTCTTCAAATCGATATTCTATCAGCCTTGAATGAGAGATCTCATAACTTTTGCCATACATTGGACGATAATCTTCTTTTCCGCAGGGATATCCTTGTACTTGTTGTACGTGGAAAGGAGCAACGTCGCAATGTTTATCTTCATTTGTTTGGACATGTTTTGAGAGAGCATGTAATCCACGAGGTTGGGGAGTTTGACGAGCTTTGCAGGTTTGACGATTTCGTCGTCGTCCTCGCTCGGACCATCGACCACATAGACCACTTCTTCTTTTTGTTCTTGTGGTGCGACTTCCGCAACTTCTTGAGTTTCCTCTTCGTCAGCCTCTTCCTCGACTTCTTCCTCTTCTTCGGTCTCTTCAACTTCTTCTTGGGCTGTCTCTTCGGTCGGGACTTCCTCTTGAGGCTCTTCGGTTACGGGTTCTTCCTCCTTCTCTTCAACAGGCTCTTCGACAGGTGCAACTTCCTCTTTGACCTCTTCAAGCGGAGTTTCTTCCACTTCGTCGTCAACGGGTTGCGCAAGCAAATCTTCGCCCGTTTCTTGTTTCAAAATATAGGCGATAGACTCATACTCTTTGGGAAGAGAATCGTCGTCCTCATCGTCGTCGATGATTTCGCTTTCAAGATAAATCTTGCCGTTATTTTCTTCCTCTTTTGCAGCCTCTGCCGCTCTTTGCGCCGCTTGTTGTTGAGCAAGTTCCAACTCGCGTTGTTCTTTTTCGCGTTGCTCTTGTTCAAGTTTTGCCTGTTTTTTCTTCTTTCCAAACATCTTTCAATCCTCACCTTATATATTTATTGAAACGTCGGCTCATAAAGTCCCCCGACTGAACTTTTTATTACTTATTATATCTCAGTTTGCTTGCAAGTCGCGCATAACCTTCGTCAGGCATTGGACGACGATTTTGCGATCTTCCTTGCTGTTTTCAAACTTCTTATACGTGCTTATAAGCATGCCTGCGATTTGAATCTTCATAGCTTTCGGCATATTCTTCGTAAGCATATAATCCACGAGGTTGGGAAGTTTCACAAGCTTTGCAGGTTTGACCACTTCGTCGTCCTCTTCTTCGCCGTCAACGACGTAAACGACCTCGGGATCTTCCTCTGCCTCTTCTTGAGTTTCCTCTTCCGATTCGTCCTCGACTTCCTCGGACTCTTCAACTTCTTCAGCCTCTTCGTCGCCCTCTTCAGTCTCGTCAACAGGCTCTTCGTCGTTTTCTTCGGACACTTCCTCTTCTGCTTGCTCTTCGGTATCCTCTACAGCCTCTTCTTCAACAGGTTGCTCTTCAACCGTTTCTTCTTGGTTTTCTTCAACCTCTTCGGACTCGTCGGCTACTTCTTCCAAAGCGTCCCCGTCTGCATTTTCCTCTGCAACGGGTTCTTCTTCCGTTTCATCCGAGGTCTCTTCCTCTTGGACTTCTTCGGTTTCTTCTTGAGGCTCCGTCTCGTCAAGAGTTTCTTCTTGCTCTTCTTCGAGAGGTTGTTCTTCCGTAGTCTCCTCTTGCGCCTCTTCGACTTCTTCGGCCTCGTCGGTGCTTTCCTCTACGGTCTCCTCGACGTTTTCTTCTGCAGCCTCTTCAACCGTTTCCTCTGCAGGCTCGGTTTCGACGACTTCTTCAGTCTCCTCTTCAGCCGTTTCTTCAGCCGCATCTACGGGAGTTTCTTCCACATCTTCCGTATCTTCTGCAGTCGTTTCTTCAACAGGCTCTTCGTCAACGGGCGTTTCTTCCGCATCTTCCGTGGCGGTATCTTCCGTCTCTACAGGGGTTTCTTCCTCTGCGCTCTCGCCTTTCTCTTCCTGCTCAATCAAAGCCTCGATAGGAGTAGGCTCTGCCACCTCTTCGGGTTCTTCGTCAAGGTCGATTGCCTTTGATGTATTGCGTGCGATAATCTCTTCCACCATACCTGCAAGTTCGGAAAGCGGAGAGGAATCCGTCGCATAATTCTTTTCGACTTGAAGATTAACCTTTGCGTCGAGGTCCTCTTGCATTGCGTCAAACACTTCGAGGCAACGCTTGTTCTGCGAGCGATTGATGAGGATAAGGAAAAGATACATCAATCCGATAATCACGAGGCTCACGAAATGCACCGTGCCGATGTTCGTCTTATCGAGAGTGCCGTATCCCCAGAACGCAAACAACGCAAGCAAAATAAGCGACACGCAGATATAGATGCCTGCGCGGTAGTCCTTATTCTTCTTGACCGTCTTGTCATACACGTTCTTGTCGCTGACGATGTCGCTGGGATATCCGAAACGCACGCCGAGGTATTGCACCCAACTGTCACGCAACGCTTGCGGAGCTTTTGCCGAGAAACAATGCGCGGTGAAATCGCTCACGTTGTCGTCATCAACGGTGTCAACGCCTTCGAGGTATTTTTGAATTTTTTTGCTCGCTTTGATAAGTTTGAAACTCTTTGAGCCGAGATACGTAAACGCAAATACGATACCCAACCCGAAAAGCACCGCCGCAACGGCGATGAAAAATATTTGAAAATCTACCTTAGGCAATTTGGACGATACGTCTGCCAGCCAATCAAATGCCTTTTTGAAAAATTCCACAATACTCCTCCGCGATTTAGTATCTAATAGATTATACATAGTTTATAAGAAAAAATCAAGACAATATCCCAAACATTGCAAAACTTTTTTTAATATTTCAAAACGCATCGACGGATAACGCCTCGCCTTTGCACGATAAACCGCCGATTGCGCCGCAAAAAGCCGATTTTTACGGCAAATTCAAAACGCCTTATCGCAATATAAAAACGCCGCCGCAAAGCAGCGACGGCGCATAAATAAAGGCTGTTTTTACAGATACAGCGTTTTGCCCGTCTTGAACGAATACAACGCAAGTTTATCTATTTTTGCACCAATCGCACTTTCAATTGCCGATTTGTACAGATAAAGTTGTTTTTTGTACTTTTCAAGCGATTCTTCGTCTTTGAGCGCGGAGTTTTTGAAGTCGAGTATAATTCTCTCTTCGTCGTTGATAAAGAGGTCCGCCACGCCTTGCACAAGCACCCTGTCGTTTGAGGAAAAATCGTCGCTCACCTCGTTTGCAGGCTTGTACATCATAAACGCCTGCTCCCGCATGCACTTGCCGCTGCCCGACAGCAACGCCTTCTTTGCCTTTTGCATAATCTCGCTATCGAGACACCTTGCGATGTCCGCTGCGTTTACGAGCGCGCGCTCTTCCTCGTCAATGAGTTTTTCGCGCACCATTCTGTCCATCTCTGCCTCGACCGCCTCTTTACCATCGGCAAAGTAGTCGATGTATTGCATAACTTTGTGGTATGCACTGCCCTTTTTCGCTGCGTCTTTGAACAGGCACACCGCGTCCTCGTCCTTGCTGTCGAGCGCAGATACGCTGTACTTCATCGCAAGCGTCGTCGCCTCTTTGTACGGATAAACGAAATCCTGCGATTTTCTTATCGTCTCCACGACGTGTTCGTCGGGAACGTACACGACGTTTTCCGCCTCCATATCTTGCGCTTTCTCGTCCTCGAAATTGTGCTTGAATACGGTTGCTTTTACACTTCCGTCAAATATCGCTCCCGACAAGAAATCAAGGTCGCACCCTGCGCCGAACAGCCTCGGAGCAACGCCGAAACTCGCGCACTTTTTCTCGCTTGCGGTGGCGGTCACGTACATAAGTTGTTTCGCCCTCGTCACCGCCACGTAGAACAGCCTGATTTCCTCTTTGAGTTGGTTGTCTTTTATGCACTTGCCCACGGCGATTTTGGACAGCGTAACGGCGCTCTTAGTCTTGTCGTCGAAGTTAAAAGCGTTCATACCCACAAGCCCTTTATCGTTGGAATTTTTTGCCGAGGTAAGCCCTTTGCCCGTGGAAATCATATCCCCCGTGCTTGACTCGTAATTGAATCCGAACGCCGTATCCGCCACGAACACGACGGGATTTTCAAGCCCCTTGTATCCGTGGAAAGTGGATATAGCCACCCTGTCGCCGCCGCTTGCGCTCGCTCCTTCGGACGCCCCCTCGCAATAGTCCTCGAGGAATTTTCCGAGCGTGATTCCGTCCTTAACGCCTGCACCCGAAATAAAACTCTTAAGTCCGCTGACGTCTCCCTCTCCGCTGCGCATAAGGTACGCGTCGTAGCGATAGTCGCACACGATTCCGTTCATAAGTTCGGGCAAGTTGCGATAACTTTCCTTGAGCCTGTATTTATCAATCGTTTTTGCCGTATCTCGCACTTTTTGTGCCAAAACGTCGTCTTTAAGTGCGTATTTGAGAAATTTATCGTACAAACAGCCGCCCTCTTCAAGCGCGATTTTCGCCACTTCTTCCTCGTCGTATCCGCCGAAAAAGGACAACAAATATCCCGCAAAAGCCACGTCTTGTCGAGGATTGTCAAGCACCCTCAAAAAACTCACGAGTTCTCTTTCGGGCAAAGACGCAGATTGACCGAACGCCCCCTCGTTGACGGGTATTCCCTCTCTTTTTAGCGTTTCCACAATGCGCTTTGCGCCGTTGGAGCGAGAGCGGAATAACACCGCAATATCGCCGTAGCCTATATATTTTCCGCTGCCGTCGGCGTTCGTAACTTTCATTCTTCCAACGAGCGTTTTTATCTCGTTTGCGATAAATTCGCCTTCCTGACACACGCCCTCGTCGTCATCGTCGCTCTCTGCGTTTACGATGTCGTAAAGTCCGCTCGCGACCTCGCTTTCCACCTTGTTTTTGGCAAAAAGATGCACTTGCACGTAACCCTCGGGCGACACGTCCTCAATGTTTACGGGCGGTATGTCTTTAAGTTCGAACCTTGCGTCCGCCTTGTAGTTTATATCCGCGTTTTCTTCCGTCATAACCGAGTCGAAAACGCCGTTGACGAATGACAGTATTCCGTACGCGCTGCGGAAATTATGGTTGAAGAATATGTTTTGCCCCTCGTCCGTGCCAAACTCCGCATACCTCTTTTGCCTCGAAATGAATATGGACGGGTCTGCGAGGCGGAAACCGTATATGCTCTGCTTGACGTCGCCCACCATAAAGCACTCGCCTTTGACAAGTTTGGATATAATCGCCTCTTGCGTGGGGTTGACGTCCTGATACTCATCCACAAACACGGCGTCGAAAGCGTCTTTAAGCGTATCGTCCTCGCTAAAAAGTTGCATCGCCTTGTGTTGCAAATCCTCAAACGACAGCACGTTGTCTTGCGCTTTGATCCTTGCAAGTTCGTCGGAAAATCTGAACACCGCCTCTACGAGTTTGTTGACAAACTCCCCGTTTTGCTTGTGGTATTCTTTGAGCAAATCGTACTTGGCGTAAAGCGACGCAAGTTCCTCGATAACGTCGTCAAATTGCTTGTAATACTCCTTAACGTACCCTATAAGTTCCCTTTCCTCATCGGATGCTTTTGTACTGAGCGTAGCGCGCGGTTTTTCGTATGCGGACGCAACGCCGCACATACCCTTCACGTCCTTTGCTTTGAGGATTGCCTCGCAAGTATAGACGGCGTTGGTAACGCTGTCGATGTACTTCACCGAGGCGATATCCATTGCCACCAGCCTCTCTCTTGCGCTCTCGAATGCAACTTTGGCTTTTGCAAAGAATTTGGTATAATAATCCTTCAAGATTCCAAAGAATTTGCTGTTTTCAAAGCCGTCGTAGCACTCCGCCACGCATTTTTTGAAGTCCTCGGAGTCGGGCTGAATTTCCACAAGGTTATAAAGCCTTATAATATTGCTTTTGAGATTATCCTCTTTTCTGGACTGCGAAAACACGTCCACGAGCCTGCAAAATGTCTCGTCGCCCTTAGCGGTATAGTCTGCAATCACGTTGTCGAGAGCCTTATTCATATATACGGCGTGCGCGCTCTCGTCAAGCACCTCGAACGTGGGCGACAGACCGAGTTTGTCAAAGTTTTCTCTTATGAGCGATTGGCAAAATGCGTGAATTGTGCAAATATGACAAAACGCCATATCGTCTATTTCACGCCTAAATCTTTCTCTTTGCTCGCCGATCGAGGCGCACGCCACACGGAAAAGTTCTTGATGCAATTTTTCTTTGAGTTCGTCCGCCGCTGCGTTGTTATACACCAAAATGAGCATATCCTTTAAGGACGCGCCTTCGGATATCATCAAAATTATGCGCTTGACCATAGTCGAGGTCTTGCCCGAGCCTGCCGATGCAGACACCAAGATACGCCCTCTTTCAAGCACGGCTTTCTTTTGGTCGGACGTGAGAAGGAGTTTTCCGCTCTCGTCTCTCAGCACGTCGAGGCGTTTTTCACTTGCCTGATTTATGCTCGTAACGATAGTGTCACTCATTTTCTTCGCCCTCCTTTTCAAAACTCTCTATACTTTTCACTTTTGGCGCTTTCCTCTCAAATTTTTCCTTGTACGCGCAAATGCTTGCAAAGTCGCACCTCTTGCACTTTTCCTTGGCGATCGGCGAAGGCTTGATATACCCGTTTGCAATCTCGCTTGCGCCTTTGGTCGCAATTTCGACGGCGTAATCTCCGAGCAAATCGAATTGTGCCGTGGATAAATGCACGCCTCCCGTTGCAAGCGCGCCTTTCTTGTCCTTTTTGCAAGGCACGATTGCCTTTTGCGGGTTGGTATCAACGATATTGTCTATTTGTCCCAGCGTTTCCATACTGTCCGAGGCCTGACCTTTATATTTGTATCTCGTGCCGTCCTCGTCTGTGAAACTCGAGAATATCGGGAAATAGAACACTCCGCTCGGTTTTCCGCCCGTACTCTTTTCCACCGCGCGCATATACACGTACAATTGTATCTTTTGTCCGCAATAAAGTTCCTTGAGCGACAAATCCGCGCTCTTGTACGTCTTGTAGTCGATGATTATAAATTTATCTCCCAGCACATCAACTCTGTCTATCGTGCCTTTGAGTTTGACTTTTTTGTCTCCGAGATCGAGCGACATAGGCAATATTTGTCCCTCGCCTATCTTTGCCTCGAGCAGATACGGACGGAACGAGGAGCGCTTTTGCACTTCGTATAAGTCGGTTATGAGTTTTGCGCCCTCGTCTCTGACGCGCAACAGCAATCTTCCCGTGTCTGCCTTTTCCAGTAGTACCTCAAATCCGTTTTCCTTTATCGCACCGTCAAAGTATGCGCATGCAAGTGCGGTTAAATCGGAATTATCGTCGATTTCGCCGTCTCTTACGTCCTTGAAAAATTGCTCAAGAACGTAGTGCAGAATCGTGCCGTTTTCCGTACCCTCGAATTTGCCGTCCTTGCGTCGTCTGAGCGAGAGTATATAGTTGAAATAGTGCGCGTACGGACAGCCGTAAAATGTTTCCAACCTGCTTACGCTCGTGCTGCCCTCAAAGTACGCTCCGCCGTAAACGGATATGCGCTCGGGGACGGTCAACGCCTTTTTCATTCTCGCCTTATCGACGTCGCTTACAAACTCGTTTGCGGATGCAAAAACGCACCCGTTGTTTGCGTCCGTTCTGTCTGAAAAGAGATTGCGCATAACCTCGTCCGAGCAACCTTTTCTCGTGGCAAACACCGACGAAATTTTTTTGTCGTCAAAGCCATCGAGCGTGCGGTAATGCTCAAAGTCCGCTCTCTCTATTTCAAGCGGCTTGCCGTTTTGGCAAAGCATGTTTTGAAGTTCGAATATAATCGTCGATGGGCGTAGCGCGCCGCCGTCGCCGCTTTCGGCATAACTTACCACGAGTTGCCCTTTGGGCTTTTTCATAAGGTCGCACACCGCATACATTTCGGTAAGCACCTTTTGCCTTTCGCTCGGATATATGTCAACGCCCAAAGCGCAAAGAGTTTGCTCGTCTTTTGGCGTTATAACGACGCCGCCACCGCTAGTTCTGGGCAACTTTCCGTTGTTTGCGCCAAGCACGTAGATATTCCCGTTTCCGCTAAATCTACTGTCCGCGTCGCCCACGAACACGCAATCGAGATAGGTAGGCACAAGCGCGATTTTGAGAGTCTTTAGCATAGACTTAAACACGCTCTCGAATCCCGTAATATCCGTCACGTAATCGAGTACGTTTTCTATCTCGTCAAGTACGGCGTTTATCTTGTCGTCAACTTGCTCTGCAACCTTTTTGAAGTATTCTCCGGATGCGGCAAGTTTGTCTATATGCTTTTTGTAATACACGTCCGCCTTTTCGGACAGTTCTCGAGTAGCGTTTACGAAAGTGCGAATATTGCTCGTTTTGCCTTTGAATATAAAGTCCGACAAACACTCGACAACCGCTTTGCGCACTCTCTCGGGAATGACGTTTTCAACGCTATTGTCCAAAACAACGTCTTTATCGTCGCATTTTGCATAGATAAAGTTTGCATTTTGCTTGTTTCTTGCAAAATACTTACTTCCGCTCGTACGCTCGAATTTGTTTTCGGAGGCCATTGGAACATACTCGATATTGAATTGCAGGCAGTAGTTTTCAAACACAAATACTTCATCCAAACCGCCTTCCAGTCTTGCGTAAAACAGCGGATTTTTTGCAAAATCAACCACTTCTCTGCGGCGGAAATTGCTCCTTACGCAAGCAATCGCGTCGAGAATATACCTCGTTTTAGTCTGCTCGGAAAGCAGTTCTTTTTTGTCCAAAAAGTACGGGATATCGTATCTTTCAAACGCCGATTTAAGTTCCGCCTCGTAAGCGTCCATATCGCTTGCATACACTTCAAAATCTCTGTATCTTGCGCCGTTACGCACCGCCGCCACCACATCGCAAACGAGTGAGGTAACTTCGTCACGCCTATCCTTTGCCGAGCGCAAAATCACTTTGCCGTCGTTTTCGACCTTCTCTTCCGCACTTGTGGAAATATAGGCAAACAATTTCTTTGATATAGCGTCAGTTTGCGGCGGCAAGGCGATATCTTGTCTTTCGATTTGCACTCTTCCGCTGCAAAGATTTTCAAGCTTTTTGCGCACGTTGTCAGGATAAATACGCTTGTTTGGATTGTCGTATCCCGACGTTATGCCTATCGTGAGCGAGAGCGCGCTCTCGCAAAGTCCTTTGATTATTTCAAGTTCGGGTGCGGAAAAATCGTAAATATCCGTGCAATAAAAGTTGGTCGTAGCAACGCAATTGGGATGATTTTTTATGTACTCGGCAAGTGCGTAAAGCCTCGTTGAGGAGTCGCTGTGCTTGCCCTCGAGCGCTTTGAGATAACCCTCGTAAACGAGCGCAATATCTCTTGCTTTTGCCTTGAGCGACGCGCTCGATTTTTGCGAGGCTTTGAGCAAATCCTCGGAGGATACGCCGCTGTTGCGGATTGCGGTAAGCGCGGCGTAAAGTTCGCTTGCAAAACCTTCCGTCATCGCCACTTTTTTGTAATAGACAAGTTCGTCGCGAAGGTCGGATATCACCTTGCCGATGAGCATAACCGAGCCTTCCGGCGTAAGACATTTTTTGATGTCGTTGCCAATAAGTTTGTTTGCAAGACGGGTGAAGGACATAACCTCTATGCCGAACGTGCTTTCAACGTTCAACGAGGATATAAGCCCCCTCTCCACCGATGCGGTGAACCTGTCGGGTGCAATGACGACGTTTTGGCTTTTGCCGTCAAGATTTGATTTGAGCTGATTCAGCACGCCGAGGTATGCCCCCTCCGACGTATTCGACATAATTATTTTCATATTTTAAGTATATCACCCTTTATGTACCATTTCAATCCCATTGGTTAAACAAATAAAAATTAACAATTTTTATTTGTTTTTTGCAAAAATTTTTGCAAATTTCGCAAATTCGGCGCATTTTCGGTGCGTGAACAGTTGCGGTAACGTATTTTTATGTTATAATAATTGCATTATGAAAAAAGTATTTCTCAGTTTAATCGTCATCGCAATCGTGGCAATATCGGCAATATCTCTTGTCGCTTGCAACAACGCCACTCCGCAAGGACAGTTGGTAAATCTCCTCAACGACCACAATCATGAGGAATTTAGTTACGTCGTCTATGCCAAAAACAAGGCAACGGGCGCACGCCTCGACGAGTACAACGGTACTTACGTCGTCAAACTCGACGCATACGACCAAGGCAGCACCGTGAAAGAATTTGGCAACGGCGAACTTCAAAACGTCAACCGCGGCGTGCTTGTTACGGGGCTTTTGACTGTCGGCGAAGGTGAAAGCAAAACCGAATATAAGACGGGTTGCTACTTCAACCTCATCGACGGCTCCAGTTATATGGTGCCTCACGCATCATACCGTGTGCAAACCGTGGGCGGAGTTGAAAAATTCAGACTTCAAGCCGACTATTCAGACGGAAAAAACTTCAATTACGAGCGTTGGATCGAGGGCGAAAAAAGCACGGGAACGGTGACTTTCAAAGCTACTTGCTACTTTGACAACAACGAATTCCAACAATCTTTGCGTACGCTTTCGACGTTTAGCAGTTCTATGTCTTTCTCATTTGCAATGCCGCTCGTATCTGCAAACGAGGCTCAAAGCGTCAATCTGACCGCAAGCATTTCAGAGACTGCGAAAGTCAAAAACGACTTCACCGCCAACATTCCCGAATATGCAGACAACGGCATCGAATGCTATAAGACGATTATTTCAAGAGCCACCGAAGTTGCAGGAATGTCGCAAACTCTCTACTATGCCGTGAACAACGTTTCCTACAACGGTTGGAACCTCAAAAACGTTCTCGTCAAAATCGAAGAACCCTTCAAAATCGACGGCGTTGTTTATGAAATGGTTTACGAACTTACCAAGGACGGCGCAAAGCTTTCCTAATTTTCAGCAATTGACAATATCAAAAGCGCACTCGTTCGGGTGCGCTTTTATCGTAAATTTTTTGATTATTTTTTAATGATTTTTTGCCGTTTTTTTTGCAATTTTTTTGATAAAAATTATGTTAATTTTGGGGCTAAATTATGTCATTTTCTCAAACTAAAATATCATAAAAGCGATGTAAATATCATAAAAGCGATATTGCGCCGAATGCGAGCAAAAATCGTCGCTGTGGCAACGGCAACACGCACCTGTGCGCATTGCCTCAGCCACGCTAGATTTATTGCTCTTGCTAACCGCGCAACCGATACACGCTATCAGTTCAAGCACGGATAAAAACTCCCGCCACAGTTTCGCTATATCGCTTGCTTGGTGGGGGCGCACGTCGTGCTTGGAAGGAAGATTGAATGTGGATGCTCACAACAACTCTTCATGGAGTTATATTCTACGGCTCCGCCTGTTTACGAGCAACGTTTGACGGGCGTTGCACGCCGCTAATGCGGAGGATTGAGGTGATTGGATTAGAAAACGACGACGAGGAGCATTTTGAAACGCTCTTCGCCAAAGACGGCGTGGGGATGACCTGCGGGCATGACGATGCTTTCGCCTTGGTGCAAAAAATACTCTTTGCCGTCGATGGTGATTTTGCCGACACCGTCAAGACAGGTTACGAATGCGTCGCCGCCTGATTTGTGCGCGCTTATCTCTTCGCCCTTGTCAAAAGAAAACAAGGTGATGCTGAGTGCGCTGTTTTGCGCAAGCGTTTTGCTGACCACCTGCCCTTCTTGATATGACACTTGCTCTTTGAGAGTCAAAACTTCTGCTTTTGATATGTTTTTCATTCTCGTAATCGTAATTACCTCTTAATTCAGTTCTTTTATATCATCAATAAATGAATTGTTGCCGATTTTTACCGTATTAACACAAATAAGTGTATTTGGCGCAGTAATGCTCGTACATCTTTTCCGTCATTTCGTCCTCGGTTTTGCCGATTGCGATGATTTTGCCAAATTTGGTGAGGAAATACATCCCTTGCGGAACATAGACGTAATCGTATTCCCCTTTGGATTGCGCCTCGGCAGGGGTTTTATAACGCTTTTTGACGTTGTCACGCGAGATGTAGCACTTGTCGCCGTTGTTTTGCAACACTTCGTAATTGCGATAGATGTAGCCTATCTTGTCGATTGCGTCTTGCTCGGTATCAACGACGTCGTATGTGTATCCGTTTTTAAGGATGATTGCAAAGCCGTTGTTTGGCACGGCGTATTCAAATATCTCGTCGTCCTCACCGTCAAGATAAGGCATAAGATCTTCCCTCTCGCCATACGTCCATTGTTGATGCAGTTTTGTCATGTAAATGCGTACTTTCATAAAAGTATTGTAACACAGGTATAATGTGTTTTCAAGATAGGATTAGGTTATATTTGAATTAATAATTAATAATGAATAATTAATAATTGCGGAA
>DBJV01000020.1:0-120 GCA_002297185.1 Christensenella sp. UBA767 | reverse complement strand
TAATAATTGTGGAATATTCCACTTTAGATTTTATTTATTATTACTTTCGAGCTTGAATAATGTGTACGTTTCCTTTGAGATTAGAATAAGGTGTCAAGCAGATGAAGAACAAGGAAAAGC
>DBJV01000018.1:14171-17382 GCA_002297185.1 Christensenella sp. UBA767 | reverse complement strand
GCGCCACAGCAAAATCATTCGAGCAAAGCGGAGCGGAAAGCTCTGTTGAAGGACAATAAGCATGGCTCGGTGACGTCAATAGCATTTGTTCTCTTCACGGTCTCGCCGATTGGCGCGGCATATGGCAATAAGTCTTGGGTTGAGGGCAGAGGAGCATCAATAGGAAGGTTATTTATGAGCATCAAGGAAAAACTTGCATCCGCAAAGGATAGCAAGAAGGAACTTACCCCCAAGCAGCAGAAAGTGCGCAACATACTCAACTGGGTTGCCACGGCTGTTTGCATAGTCGTTATCGTATTTGCGCTTGTTGTGGCGATATTTACAATTGCCGGCGCAAACGACGATCATCTCACCCGATTCGGTGACAAGATTTACATGAACGTTGCATCCGATTCAATGTCGCCGACGTTCACCCCCAACGACGTACTCATTGCGGACGCTTTCGACAAAGAGGCGAACATGGACAAGATCAAAGTCGGTCAAATCGTGACTTTCTCGACTACGAGCATGTATGAAAACGCAAGATACGCCATTTACAACACGCACAGAATCGTCAACGTCAATCGCGACACCAACGGAAACGTAACTTCCGTCGTCACTCGCGGCGATCATCAGGACGGAGACTGGAAGGCAGCCGCTGCGGAATACCAAAAAGACCAAGACAGCAGAGATAAAAACGTCATTGGCAGAACGGAGACCGTGGCAATCGACGCAATCGTTGCAACGTGGGGCGATGGCGAGACGAGCGGCAAGATGCTCAAAGGTTGCGGTGCTTTCTCCAACTGGATTCAAGACACGGAGCATTTCGGCGCAAGCAAAGACGTGCGTTTCTTCTGCATCGTCGTGTTGCCGTTGATACTCTTGTTCGTGGTCTATGCATTCGTGCTTATCCGCACTTTGGTCATTGCAAAACTTGAAAATCAACGCAAAGTCCAAGCGGAGCAAGTCGTTACGGTTGACAGCCTTTCGGACGAAGAAAAGCGTCGTCTTGCACAAGAATACCTCGCCTCTTTGGCAAAAGAGCAAGAGGGTGGCGGTGAAGGCGCACCCGTTGAGGAAGATACCAAAGAAGAGCCACAACAGGACGTTCCTGCTCAAGATACGCAAGAGGACAACGTATAACGCAAATTTCTCGCACGCGTGCAAAAGCGCGTGCGACTTGCTATACTTTTTTGCCGATTTTATATCTGTGATATAAAGTGGCGATGATAGGGGAATTTTTCCGATATATCACCGTGCAAATCGAATACCCCCGCGCCCCCAAATTTCTACCGTTGTTATTGCTTGCGACAGGGCGCAATCGCTATCGTGCAAAATCTCTCGCTCGGCGGGAGTCGGTTGCCCGAAGGGAGTCGGGTCGAACCGAATATAATATAAGCAAATTCTATGAACATAAATCTTGTATTTGAATTTCTCAAAGCGTTTTTGGGTGCTTTCTACGATAAGGGCATCGGAAGTATCTTTTGGGGCATAATTCACATCTTTTACAACGACGGCTACGCCGACGCTTTCAAGAACTACACCGAGTATTTCGGCGCAGGCGAGTGGGCGGTTGCCATTATATTTATCATTCTCATCGTGGCGGCGATTGTGGCGGTCATCGTTTTGCTTGCGCTCGGAATCCGCAAACTCGTGCGTATAAGCAAGTCCAAAGTCCTGCCGCAAGACCTCGTTGAAGAGTGCGCCAACCTCAAAAAGCAAATCATCAAAATGTCCGCCGAAAAGGACAGAATCCTCGGTATGCGCGTCAGCGATATCGGCAACTATGAGGGCGAAGAAGAGGGCGAAGGCGAGAAGAAGGAAGAGCAGTCACCGACAGGCGAATCTCGTTTCTACAAACTCACCGAAATCGACAAAATCTACGAGAACTACGTGCCGCCGGTATATGACGACGAGATCACGTTGCCCGAACTTTGCGACCGTTTCCGCAACTTTGCTTGCTCGCGCATGAGATTGTATTACAATCCGCGTATCATAAGGCTGTTTATCGCAGGTATGTCCACCTCTCGTCTTATGATTTTGCAAGGTATTTCAGGTACCGGTAAGACGTCACTTCCGCACGCTATGGGTATATTCCTCAACAACCCGGCGACAATCGCGTCCGTTCAGCCGTCTTGGCGTGACCGTACCGAACTTTTCGGTTACTTCAACGAATTCACCAAGCGTTTCAACGAAACCGAGGTTTTGAAGAAGATGTACGAGGCCACGTGGAACGACCAGATTTACCTCACCGTACTCGACGAAATGAACATCGCGCGTGTCGAGTACTATTTCGCAGAAATGTTGTCAATTCTCGAAATGCCGTCCCGTGACGAGTGGATTGTTGACCTCGTTCCGTCAGGCTGGGCAAACGACCCCAAACACATCGACAAAGGTCGTTTCAGACTTCCGCAAAATATGTGGTTTATCGGCACGGCAAACAACGACGACTCGACCTTCGCAATTTCGGATAAGGTCTATGACCGTGCAATGCCTATCAACATCAACAGTAAGGGCGTGCCTTTCGACGCTCCGTGGGCGGATAATATCTTCATCAGTTACAAGCACCTCGAGGCAATGTTCAAAGAGTCGCAAGAGATCTACAAGGTCTCCCAAGACGTTCTTGACAAAGTCAACAAACTTGACGACTACGTCATCGAACACTTCCGTCTCGCGTTTGGTAACCGTATCGTGAAACAGCTCAAAGAGTTCGTTCCGTCCTACGTCGGCTGCGGCGGCACCGAACTTGACGGTCTCGACTACGTTCTCTGCAACAAGATCTTCCGTAAGTTCGAGTCCCTCAACCTCTCCTACATCCGTGACGAAATCGACGGACTTATCCTCTACCTCAGCGAGTTGTTTGGGGAGGAGAATATGCAAGAGAGTAAGGAGTATATCAACCGCTTGAAGAAACTCTTCTAAAATACATTATCGAGCGAATAGCTGTGTCACCGCACATCCGCTACAAAATCACGTACGCATAGTACGTTGGGTTTTGTATCGAATGTACGGTTCCTTGCTCTTCATCTCGATACTGCATTTTAGTCTAAAACACATTATTTGGCGCTCTGCTTTGTCAGTCGCACTTTGTCTGCAAGTCACGTACGCATAGTACGTTTGGCTTGCATTCAAAGCACAACTTTCGCGCATAGCATCCAAATACTGCATTTTAGTCTAAAATGTGCTAAACGGCGAATAACATCGTCAGATACATTTGCCCGACAACTCATTT
>DBJV01000018.1:9262-14137 GCA_002297185.1 Christensenella sp. UBA767 | reverse complement strand
TCTTCCTTGTTCTTCATCCGTTTATCCCATTTTAGCGTTTCTAAATATGTTGTGGAGGGGGATAATCAATATTCCACAACTTGCGCCTACGGCTAGATTCCCACGGTCACTTCGTTTCCTCTGAATGACAGTTGGTGGGACACCCACACCCGAATTGTATTTTTCCATATGTCATTGCGAGGAGCATTGAAATATGCGACGTGGCAATCTAGGCGACAGCCGCACATGGAATATTCCACAACTTGCGCCTGCGGCGCAAATATCACTTTTTGCGTAAGCAAAAAATATCACTCTCGCTTTGCGAGAATATCACTGCACCTACGGTGCAATATCACTTGCGCCAAGGGCGCAACAAATAGTACATGGACGACAATAAAATCACAAGAGAAGTGTACAGAGCGTACGCAGATAAGATTGTTTCCGTTCTCGACAAGGAGGGCTTTTATGAGCAATTCAAAAATCGTGTCGAGAAGGGTTCGTCCGTGTTCAAATTGGCAAAAAAACGCCTTATTCAAGACATCTCTATTGACTGGATTGACACCATAGAGAGCATTTTGCCAAACCTCGATACAATCGTCCGTAATCCTCGTAAATTCATCGTTCAAGAAGAGGATATCGTGGACGTTTCGCTTGCAAGAAGTATCTCGACGGAGTCCGTCAAGTACCTTGCGCAGCACACCAATATGATTTCAAAGGTGGATGAAAAGACGGGTGACGTCACGCCGTCCAAAATCCTCAATATTACAAAAGAGGAATCCTTTGAGATTTACGAAAACCGTTTTATTTACACGCTTTTATTGAAACTCAAAGACTTCGTTACGATGCGTTACGACAAGATTAAAAAGGCGTCGGCAACGCAGGACGTTTTGGAACTCGATATAGAGTCTCGTTTCAATTTGCCAAGCAAAAAAATCACTTATCGCACGGAATATTTTGCGCAACTCAGTTTTGACGAGGTTATGCGCCTCGATCCCGATACGCTCACCAAAATCGAGCGTGTTGCCAAGATTGACCGCATTATCACGGACTTTTTGTCCTCGTCTTTTGCAAAATCCATGCGCAACTCCGCACCTGTCAGACCGCCGATTATGCGTACCAACGTCATTTTGAAAGAGCCAAACTTCAAAAAGGCTTTGACGCTTTGGCAGTTCGTCGAAACGTATCAGGCGACGGCAGGTTTCTCCACTTCCGACGAGGTGGAAGAGTACGATATAGAGGACGACAGCGCAAAACGCCTTCGCAGTATGATAACGCTCAATACTATGGTGTTTGAGAGCTTGTACGACCAATGCGAGACGGATTTCGATATGGAAGATAAACAATTTGCCGACTTTATGCGCGTCGGTCAAATGGACTTCCAAAAAGACGAAATCGAGCGTGACGAATACGCTCAAAAACTCGACAACAAGGAAGAAAACGAGGACGAGCAAGAGAATATCGAAGAGGTGAAACCTCAAGAAGAAGAGGACGCCGACAAGGAAATTCCGCCCGAAATCGAAGAAAAAGAGCCTGAAATCGAGGAAAAAGAAGTAGAAAAAGAGGTTGAAAAGCCTCAAGAGATAGAAAAAGAAGTGGTTGTGGAACGCCCGGTCGAAGTGGAGCGTTTCAAAGAAATGCCACCGAAAGCCGACCAAGAAGAGGTTGATCTCGAACCCGATGCGGAAAAATTCGATCAACACCTCTTTGAAGTACGCAAGATTTTCAAACGTCCGGACGACGATAAGATCAAGCAAGAAGAGATTATCAAGGTCAAGGACGCAATCGACCGTTGCCTTACGTCCTATCGTCGTATCAAGCAAGAAGAACTTGAAGAAAGAGACAGACAAGAGCGCATACGCCGTCGCAGAGAGGACATCGAAAAGCGTGCGACTGCGTTCAAAAAGCAGCGTGAAGAACTTGAAAAGAACGCTGGCAATATCGACGATTCCGCACTCGGAATGGATCCTTTCAGCTATCAAAAAGCCAAAATCGCAAGAGAAAAGAGCGAAGAAGAGGCAAGAAAGCGCAAAGAGGCGGCAAAATCCGCAATCAAAGTCAATAAAAACGAAAATCTCGAACTCGAAGATAAGAACACCGAGCCTATCAACAAGGCAATCGACGAGATGGAGAAAGAACGTGCCAAGAAGGCTGAAAGAGACGCAAGAATCGACGAGCATCTTGACAATATCGACGCGATTATGCCGCTTGAAAACGACGTGCCTATCGTGTCCAGAGTGCGCAAAAAGAGAGACTTTTCAATTGCAAGACAAGCCGCTCAAATTGCACAAAATGCGGCTAGCAATTCCGCACAAAATTCAGCGCAAAATGCGGCTTTCAATTCCGCTCAATACGGCGTTGACACAAGCGCACAAAATAACGCTGAAACCCTACCAAACAGTGGAGAAATCGGACAAAATGCCGCTGCGAAAAACGGTCATATTTCGGCTACTCAAAACGGCGATTACGCACAAAACGGCGAGCAGAACGCTGCTGAAAACGTCGATAGAAAGCCCAAAATTCGCCTTGCAAAAGACACCAAAATCAATCCTTGGGGTGACGACGGAGTTAAGAAACGCCGCATAAATCTCACGCCTGTGGATGAGAGCAAAGTTGCGGTTGGAGAGGTACACGTCAAGGCTGAAGATAAGCCTGTTTTGTGGGGCGGAAACACTGACCTCGGCAACCTCGAAATCGTACAAGCCGAGCAAGAACCGAAGAGAAAATACACTCGCAAAACCAAGGCTCAAGACGGTGAATCGACCGATGAAAAAGCGACTGAAAACACAGTAGAAAACAACGTTGAAAATGCAATAGATAATAATGACGAAACCATAGTAAATAGTGGTGAAAGCGAGGTTGGCAACGGCACGTTTAATGCTGCTGACGAAACGGCTGAAACCCTAGTAAATAGTGGAAAAATTGCAGATATAGATAATGCAAATATCGATGAAAATTTGATTGAAAACAATCAAGAAATCGAGCAAGAAGAGACGGTGAAACCCGTGTCCGAAATGCGTATAAATATCGGCGGAAGAATTGAAGATACTGCCGGTATGGGTATAAGCGTTAAGGGCGAAAACAAACCTGTTTTGTGGGGTGGAAATACCAATCTTGGCAACCTCGAAACCATCAAAACTGAGCAAAAACCCAAGAGAAAATATACTCGTAAGCCTAAAACGCAAGTAGTAAAAACACCCATTGAAGAGGCTAAACCCGACCTTGAAGATGAGAATAAAAACGCCTTTGATAATGAGGTGAAATCAACCGCAAATGAAGGGGTGAAATCGGTCGCTACGGAAGAGGTGAGAGAGGCTGATAGGGAAAGTCATAAAACCGATTTTGACGACGATTTGAAACAGAGTGAAAAAATCGATATAAATGCGGTTGAGGGTGAAGGTGCGGAAAACGAGGGCGAAAACGTAGTAAATAGTGATGAAAAAACTGAGAAAAACACGCAAAAACTCGACAAAAATTATGTTAATTTTGAGGGCAAATTATGTCATTCCGAGGATGCGGAATATCATAAAAGCGAACAAAATATCATAAAAGCGAACTCGCAAAAAGACGAGGAAAAAGAATCCGAAAAAGACAAGGAAAGTGCCATCGAAAACGTCGACGTAAATACACCTGTCAAAGACGAGGAAAACGCATCTGCTAAAGGCGGCGAAAACGCACCTGAAAAAGAGAACGAAAAGGCGACGGGTGAAGTTGAAGAAAAAGCGGCGGAAGAGACCGATAAAGTTGAAGTCGTCGAGAGTGAAAACCTTAAAGGCGAAGAGACCGAAAAAGGCAAGGTTGAAAACACAGAGATAAGCAAAGCCGAAGAAACAGAAAACGGTAAAAACGGCGAGGGTAAAGAAGGCGAAGAAAAAGCCGAAGAGCAAAACCCCAAAAAGCCGAGGAAGAAAAAAGAGAAGAAAGACCCGTGGGCATTGAGTGCGACGACGCTCAACCAAAAATATACGACTGCGAGCGGAAAAGAACGTCATTTTGACGTGATTGACGAGGACAAGGTGTCTGTGGGCGGAATCAAATTTAAGTCGGGTAGCGGAATTGTAGATCCGTTTGGCGATACTTTCGATATAAGCGCAAAGCCTGAAAATCACGACGACGAAGAGTAAGATAGCGTGCGCACCGACGTGCGCACGAACGCTATAAAAAAGAAAAATCGCGCCTGCATTTTATAAAAGTGCGGCGTGGGTAAAATTGAAATGAAAACGAGCAAAAACGAGACCAAAAAGGATATAAGCAAGGCGAAGAAGATATACAACGTCGTATCAACGGTGGTTGTGGCTTTGATATTCGTCTTTTTGGTGGTTACGGTTGCCGTTATGCTCGTGCAACAAAAGAGCGGCGGAGAAAGCAAAATATTCGGCTACTATATGTTTGACGTGCTGTCGGACAGTATGAGCGGAACGATTGAAAAAGGCGAGGTTATCCTCTGCAAAGATATAGACGACGTGAACGCATTGCAAGTGGGGGATATAATCACTTTTACCGCTCCCGAAGGAGTGCTGAAAGGATATAACGAAACGCACCGAATCGTTGAAATCGTAAGAAACGAGGACGGCACGATAAATTATATCAAGACCGCCGGCGACAAGTTGTATAACGGCAAAATCAAGGTTGACAGTTGGGAATTAAAGCCCGAGAACGTCAAGGCAAAATTCGTCAAAAAGAGCGTTTTCGTGGGCGGATTGAGGCAGTTTTTGTCCCATTGGTACGGATACGTGGTGCTTATAGTGATACCGCTTTGCATAGTCTTTGGACTTATAGTGGCAGGATTTGTGCGAGATAGGGTTGCGCTTGAGGCGGAGAAAGAGAAGAAGAGCGTTTCGCTTGACGATTTGACGGAAGAAGAGAAGAAAAAATTGTTGGATGATGATAAAAAATAAA
>DBJV01000018.1:2473-9173 GCA_002297185.1 Christensenella sp. UBA767 | reverse complement strand
CAAAGCGCAAGTGATATTTTTGGCTTGCGCCAAAAGTGATATTTGCGCCATAGGCGCAAGTTGTGGAGAATTTTATATGTGCGGCTTACGCCTAGATTGCCACGTCACTTTGTTCCTCGCAATGACATATGGAATATTCCATATTTCGCTACGCTGGATTGCCACGTCGCAACATTCGTTGCTCCTCGCAATGACATAAGGAAAAATGGAATAATCCATCAATGCGCCCAAGGCGCACATGCCAAGCAAGCGATATAGCGAAACTGTGGCAGGAGTTTTATCCTTACTTGAACTGATAGCGTGTATCGGTTGCTCGGGTGTGGGTGTCCCACCAATATCTAAAATTTAATTGTAGTTTAACGTTTGGGATTTATCGTTTTGTTGGAGAGAAAAGCGGTGAAGATTGCAAAAATATTTTTTTTGCGGTATCTAATGCCGTGGATGTATATTACATTGCCGTTTTGCAAAAAAGCAGGGGATAAATACTATTGCGTTTTTTGCGTGCTTATGATAATATAAATAGACTTATAAATATATATGGGGATTTGCGTATGTTGGCAAAACTTACAAGTTACGCTCTCGACGGATTGACGGGATATGCCGTTGACGTCGAAATCGATATAAACAGCGGTCTTCCCGGTTACGATATGGTGGGACTTGCGTCCACCGCAACCAAGGAAAGCAAAGAACGCGTGCGTTCGGCGATTAAGAACAGCGGATTTCAATATCCTGCAAAGCGTATAATCGTCAATCTCGCGCCTGCGGACACCAAAAAGGAAGGTCCGACGTTTGATTTGCCTGTGGCTCTCGGTATTATGGCTGCGACGGGACAGATTGAAAACAAGTCGTACAAGAACTACGTGATTATCGGAGAACTCTCGCTTGACGGACAATTACGCCACGTCAACGGAATTATGCCTCTTCTTATCTCTGCAATGCAAGAGGGACATAAGAAATTTATTATCCCCGAAGAGAACGCAAGAGAGGCGAGTTTCATTGAAGGCATAGAAGTGTATGCGTTGCCAACATTGCGTGACGTCGTTGAGATGTTGAGCGGCGTGGTATATGAAAAAGTGCCGACTTCCACTTACGAATCCGCTTGCGTATGCCACGGCTACGGTGTGGATTTTGCAGACGTGAAAGGACAGACCGTTGCAAAGCGCGCGATGGAAATTGCCGTTGCAGGCGGACATAACGTGCTTATGATAGGTCCTCCCGGCGCAGGTAAGACTATGCTTGCAAAGTGCGTGCCTACGATTATGCCAGAGATGACCTTTGAAGAGGCGATAGAAGTCACCAAAATTCACAGCGTTGCAGGAATACTGGACAGCAGTATAGGAATCGTTACGACTCGCCCGTTCAGAACTCCGCACCATACGACGACCGTTCCTGCGCTCGTAGGAGGCGGCGCAAAGGCAAAGCCGGGCGAGGTGAGCCTTGCAAACCACGGCGTACTCTTCCTTGACGAAATGCCCGAATATTCGCGCCACGCACTCGAAACGTTGCGCCAACCGCTCGAGGATAGAAAAGTGACGGTATCGAGAGTGCAACAAACCACGGAATATCCTGCGAACTTTATGCTGGTTGCGAGTATGAATCCCTGTCCGTGCGGAAATTACGGCTCTAAAAATCAAATATGCCGTTGCACGCCCTCGCAAATACACAATTACGTGTCAAAACTCAGCGGTCCGCTTATGGACAGAATAGATTTGCAAATCGAAGTTGATAATATCACTTACGACGAACTTCGAGGAAAGCAGAGCGGCGAGACGTCGGCGCAAATCAAGGAGCGCATAAACAGGGTGCGCAAACTCCAAAGAGAGAGATTTGCAAACGACGGAATTATGACCAATGCCGAGATGGGTTCGAGAGAACTTGCAAAGTATTGCCAAATTGACAAAGATTGCGAGAGACTGCTGCAAAAAGCGTTTGATAAACTCAATCTGAGCGCAAGAGGCACTACTCGCATACTCAAGGTGGCAAGGACGATTGCGGACATCGAAGGCGAGGAAAACATATTGCCTGCGCATATTGCAGAGGCAATTCAGTATAGAGGACTTGACAGGAAGTACAGTTGATGGACGGACAAGACCATACGAGCAAAACGCTGCTTGCGCTATCGTGCGTGGAAGAACTTTCTTTGAAAAAGAAAACCGCGCTGCTTGACGCAATCGACATAGACGAAATCGGCTCGGAAGAGGCAAAAGATATCGTTTTCAAGATTCTCGGCGACCAACACTCGACGGATTTTTATAAGAAGTTGCAGAGTATAGACGATATTATCGCAGACCTCAAAAAGAGGGACGTGCATTATATCACTTGCTACGACGACGAATATCCCGAGCAACTTTCCGAAATTTACGATAGACCGCTCGGATTGTTCGTAAAAGGAAACGTGGCTGCGCTGAAGAAGAGATGTATTTCCGTCGTGGGAACACGTCGTCCCACGAGATACGGCGCAAAGGTTGCCGAAGAGTTTTCAAGAGAGTTTGCAAAAGCCGGACTTTGCATAGTGTCGGGTTTTGCAAGGGGTGTCGATTCCATTGCGCACAAAGCGTGCGTGGAAAACGGCTCTGAGACCGTGGCGGTGTTTGCGTGCGGACTTGACGTCGTGTATCCTGCAGAGCATAGAGGGCTTATGGACGGCGTGATTGCAAACGGCGGCGCAATCGTCAGCGAATATCCGCTTGGAACTAAGCCTCTTCAATATCACTTTCCCGAGCGAAACAGAATTGTGAGCGGAATAAGCGAGGCGGTGTTCCTGCCGCAAGCCGCGACCAAGAGCGGTTCGCTTATAACTTTGAGGCTTGCAATAGAGCAAGGCAAGGACATATTTGTCGTGCCGAGCAATATTTACGACGAGGAAAGCGCAGGGAACAACGAACTTTTGAGAGAAATGCCGCATGCGCTCGTCGTTAAGCCCGAGGACGTGCTGGACTCTATGCATATTTCGAGAGAAGTGGTCGAGAAAAAGACGATAGAACTCGATTTTACGCAAAATCAAATCCTCGAATACCTCAAAGGCGAGGAACGTCACGTGGAAGATTTGATTGAACTTACAGGTCTTAACGTGAGCGAGCTTACGTCCGTGCTTTTCGACCTCGAAATAGAGGGACTTATCGTAAAGACGGCAGGGAACTATTACGCTTTGGCGTAATCTAAAAAGAAATTTTTGTAGGGGGGGCAATGCCCCGAGGAGACATAATGAAACAACTCATAATAGTCGAGTCACCGCATAAAGCCAAGACGATTCAAAAGTATCTTGGCAACGACGCCGCGGTGCTTGCGTCCAAAGGTCACGTGTGCGATTTGCCTGCGCGCTCTTTGGGTATCGACGTGGATAACGGTTTTAAGCCGCAATATATCGTCACGCCGGACAAGGAATCAACCATAAAACAACTTTCACAAGCAGTTAAGAAGTACGACAAAGTGTACCTCGCAACCGACCCTGATCGCGAAGGCGAGGCTATTTCGTGGCACTTGAAAAATACGCTTGGCGTTAAGGGCGATAAGGTGCGTATAGAGTTTAACGAGATTTCGCCAAAAGCGGTGCGTGCCGCTATGGAAAATCCGCGCGAGATTAATATGGACCTCGTAAACAGCCAACAGGCAAGACGTGTGCTTGACAGACTTGTGGGTTATAAGATTTCTCCAATCCTTTCTCGCAAACTCAAGCCGAGTTTGTCCGCAGGTCGCGTGCAATCCGCCGCGCTCAAAATGATTGTGGATAGGGAAAAGGAAATCCGCGATTTCAAGCCCGAAGAGTATTGGACGATTAATGCGCTTTTGCTCAAAGACGGCGCGAAAAAAACAAAGGCGAACCTTTTTAACGCGGCTCTCAACGATAGAAACGGCGAGAAAATTAAGCCGACTTCCGCGGACGAGGCGTACGCGATTGCCGATCAAATGAAAGTGAGCGATTTCCGCGTTGACGAGGTGAAAAAGAGCGTTTCGATATCTAAACCTGCTCCGCCGTTTACGACGAGTACTATGCAGCAGGAGGCGAGCCACAAGCTCAATATGACTGCGGAAAGGACGTCGAGAGTGGCGCAACAACTTTACGAGGGCGTCAACATCGAGGGCGAGGGACAACACGCGCTTATTACGTATATCCGTACCGATAGCGTGCGTATTTCACCCGACTTTGCAAGAATCGCGCTTGCGTATATCGCCAAAAACTACGGTAGCGAATACGCGCCGAAAGTGCAGAATATTTACAAGACCAGCGAGAACGCTCAAGACGCGCACGAGGCTATCAGACCTATCGACCTTAATCGTACGCCCAAGTCGCTGGAAGGCAAGATGGACAGGGATGCTTTTAGGCTGTATAAACTCGTTTATGAGCGTTTTATGGCGTCGCAAATGACTCCTGCGCAATACAACACCATGCGCGTGCATATCGTCGGAGAAAAGGACGGCGACAGGCTCGGGTTCGTGGTGAGAGGAAAGAGTGTTAAGTTTAAGGGTTACACCGCCGTGTATTCACAAACGGTGGAAGAGGACGAAGAGGATAAAGAACTCGATACAATGCCCGATCTCAACGAGGGTGAACATCTCAATCTCGACGACGTGGCGTGCGAGCAGAAATTTACCAAACCGCCGGCGAGATATAACGACGCTACGCTCGTTAAGGCACTCGAGGAAAACGGTATTGGACGTCCGAGTACGTATGCGAGCATTATTTCCGTGCTTGCGAAGAGGGAATACACCCAAAAAGTGCAAAAGGCTATTGCGCCGACTCAACTTGGCGAGGCTGTTTGCGAGTATATGGAAAAGAATTTTCCTGACATTATGAACCTCAACTTTACGGCTCGTCTCGAGGGCGCGTTGGATAAGGTTGCGGACGGAAATCAGCAATGGCAAGAGCTTATCGGGGCGTTCTATCCCAGACTTATGAAGTTTGTGGAGCGCGCGGCAAAGCAGGGCGGCGGAAGTTATATGCCCGATGAGGAAAGCGACGTGATTTGCGATAAGTGCGGCGCGAAAATGGTTGTCCGCCACGGAAAATACGGTCCGTTCCTTGCGTGTCCGAATTATCCGAAATGCAAGAATATCAAGAAGATCGTAGAAGTCGTGGGCAAGTGTCCGAAGTGCGGCGGCGACGTGAGTAAGCGCGTGTCCAAGGCAGGAAAGACGTTCTACGGATGCACCAATTATCCGAAGTGCGACTTTATAAGTTGGGATATTCCGGCTCCGTATTTCTGCCCGGAATGCGGAAATACCATGAAAGTGATTAAGCGCGACGACAAGACCTACTACGTTTGCACGGATCATAAGTGCAAGCATAGGGAATTGGTGAAAGACGAAACGTCGGAAAATTAATAATTAATAATTATTAATTAATAATTGCGGAATATTCCGCTTGTCGAAAAATAAAAAAACTATGACGGAACACACGATAAAAATTATTGGTGGGGGGCTTGCAGGGTGCGAAAGCGCGTTGCAGTTGCTCCAAAGAGGCTACAAGGTCGAAATGTACGAAATGCGTCCTCAAAAGACTACGGGTGCGCATAAGACGGACGGTCTTGCCGAGCTTGTGTGTTCCAATTCGCTCAAATCGTGCGAGCCGTGTACGGCGTCGGGACTTTTGAAGGAAGAACTGGATTTGCTCGGGTGCAGACTTTTGGCAATCGCAAGAGAGTGCGCCGTTCCGTCGGGTAGTGCGCTGGCGGTGGATAGGCAAAAGTTTTCCGAGGAGGTGGAAAAGGCGTTGTTTGCGTATGAGAACTTTTCGATTGTGAGAGAGGAAGTCAAGACGCTTGACGACGACAGACCGACGATTGTCGCGACGGGTCCGCTTACGAGCGATGCACTTGCAAACGAGGTCGGGAAACTCACGGGAAAGGACAGGTTGTATTTTTATGACGCTATCGCGCCGATTGTGGAATTTGACAGCATAGATATGTCAAAAGCGTACTTCGGCGGCAGATACGGAAAGGGCGGAGAGGATTATCTCAATCTGCCTATGCAAAAGGATGAGTACGAACTGTTTTATAACGAACTGGTGAATGCGCAGACGGTCGTGTTGCACGATTTTGAGAAAAAAGAACTTTTTGACGGATGTATGCCCATAGAAGAGATGGCGAAAAGAGGCAGCGATACAATCCGCTTTGGACCGCTCAAGCCTGTGGGACTTCGTAATCCGCAAACGGGCGAAAAGGCGTATGCCGTGGTGCAATTGCGCAAGGAAAATATTGCAGGGGATTGCTATAATCTGGTGGGATTCCAAACCAACCTCACCTACGGCGAGCAAAAGAGGGTGTTTAGCCTCATTCCTGCGCTTAAAAATGCGGAATTCGTCAGATACGGCATTATGCATCGCAATACGTACATAAACGCTCCCGACGTGATTGACGGGACGTTCAGGCTCAAAGGCGACAAGGCGTTGTACATCGCAGGGCAGTTGTCGGGCGTTGAGGGATACGTCGAGAGCATAATGAGCGGACTTATCGCAGGGCAGGCTTTGGCGTGTGAACTCGAGGGTGAGGAATACAAAATTCCGTCCGAATATACAATTGTCGGCGCACTTTGCAGATACGTGTCGCAAATGAGTCTTGACTTTAAGCCTATGAATGCGAATCTCGGAATTTTGCCGTCTATAACGGGAATAAGAGATAAAGCGAAGAGAAAGCAGGCTTATCACGATAGGGCTATAAGTTCGTTGAAAGAACAAGTGGGTGAAAAAATTAATAATTAATAA
>DBJV01000018.1:0-2414 GCA_002297185.1 Christensenella sp. UBA767 | reverse complement strand
ACACCCACACCCGAACGAAAAATTAATGTGGAATATTCCTTGTGCGCCTGCGGCTGGATTCCCACGCTACGCTCGGAATGACGATTGGGTGGGACACCCACACCCGAATGGAATAATCCGCAACTGCGGCAAAGCCGCAATATCACTTTTGGCGTGAGCCAAAAATATCACTCTCGCTATGCGAGAATATCACTGCGACAAAGTCGCAATATCACTTTTAGCCAAAGGCTAAATATCACAACAATTACCTAAATAGGAGGTATAAAACTATGGTTGAATTTCGCGGAACTACTATTTGCGCGGTTAGACGCAACGGACAAACCGCGGTGGCAGGTGACGGACAGGTTACGATGGGCGAAAGCGTCATTATGAAAGGTAACGCCGTCAAGGTCAAACGTATTTACAACGATAAAGTGGTGGTCGGGTTTGCAGGCTCGGTCGCGGACGCTTTTGCATTGTCGGAAAAATTTGAGGCAATGCTCCAAAAATACAGCGGAAATCTTATGAGAGCCGCAGTTGAACTTGCAGAACTTTGGCGCAGCGACAAGGGTGGAAGAAAACTCGAGGCATTGCTTATTGCAGCCGACAGCACGGCGATTTACGTAATCTCCGGCACGGGTGAAGTTATCGAACCCGAAAACGGAATTTGTGCAATCGGCAGCGGCGGAAACTATGCGCTTGCGGCGGCTCGCGCACTCGTTGACGCTACGGATTTGAGCGCAAAGGATATCGCTTATAAGGCACTTAAAATCGCAAGCGAGATTTGCGTTTATACCAACGATCATATTACGGTCGAGACTGTCTGAGAGGTGAACTATGGACAACAACGTTATGACTCCGAAACAAATCGTCGCAGAACTCGATAGATACATCATCGGTCAACACGAGGCGAAAGTGGCAGTTGCTATCGCACTTCGCAACCGTTACCGCAGAAGTAAACTTCCCGAGGAAATGCGAGAAGAAATTACACCCAAAAACATCATTATGAAAGGTCCGACGGGCGTAGGTAAAACTGAAATCGCACGTCGTTTGGCAAAAGTCGTTAAGGCTCCGTTCGTTAAGGTTGAGGCAACCAAATTTACGGAAGTGGGCTACGTCGGAAGAGACGTTGAGAGCATTATCCGCGACCTCGTGGAGGTGTCTATCCGCCTCGTAAGGGATGAAAAATTTAAAGAAGTTATGCCGAGGGCAACGGAAATTGCCGAGAACAAACTTTGCGAAATTCTCCTTCCTATCCGCAAAAACGCCGCAGGCGCAACGGAAAAGAGCGACGCTCAACTCAAAGAAGAACTTTTGCAAGAGATAAGAGCAGGACATCTTGACGGAATCACTATCGAAATGGAAATCCGTCAACAACCAAAGCCCATACAACTTCAACCCGGCAACGCTCCCGGCAACGAAATCGACCTCGGAAGTATATTTGGCGGTATGATGGGTAAGATGCCCGTCAAGAAGAGAAAACTCACCGTCAAACAGGCTATGGACTTCATCGTCAATCAAGAGGCTGAAAAGATGGTGGACGAGGACGCAATTACGCAAGAGGCTTTGCAAAGAGCGGAGCAAGACGGCGTTGTGTTCCTTGACGAAATAGACAAAATCGCAACGGGCGCAAATGCCTCTCAACAAGGTCACGACGTATCGAGAGAGGGCGTGCAAAGAGATATTTTGCCCATTGTCGAGGGTAGCACGGTGCAAACCAAGTACGGCTCTATCCGCACGGACTTTATACTCTTTATCGCGGCAGGCGCATTCCATATCTCCCGTATGGAAGATCTTATCCCGGAACTCCAAGGCAGATTCCCGATTAGAGTGGAACTTGACAACCTCACGAAAGACGATTTCGTGAAGATTTTGACAGAACCGGATAACGCCGTACTCAAGCAATATAAGGAACTCCTCGGCGTTGACGGTGTGGAACTCAATTTCACGGACGACGCTATTGACGAGATTGCGAGAGTTGCGTTTGAAGAGAACGAGAACAGCGAGAACCTCGGCGCACGTCGTTTGCATGCGGTACTCGAGGCACTCCTCAAAGACGTACTCTACGAGGCGGACGACAACGTTACGAAACAAATCAATATAGACAAACAATACGTAGAGGCGCACATCAGCGGAAATCTCAAAGAAAGAAACTTGCGCCGCTATATAATCTAAAACAAAGGTAATAATATGATTAACATCCCCAAAGGCACAAAAGATATGTTGCCGCAAGAGGCATACAAGTGGCACTACGTCGAGAACATAGCAAGAGAGACGGCGGCGGAATTTGGTTTTAAGGAAATTCGCACGCCTATGTTCGAGCATACAGAACTGTTCTTGAGAGGTGTGGGCGAAACTACGGATATCGTTACGAAGGAAATGTACACCTTTGACGACAAGGGCGGAAGAAGTATGACTTTGCGCCCCGAAGGCAC
>DBJV01000085.1:5910-9310 GCA_002297185.1 Christensenella sp. UBA767 | reverse complement strand
ACGATTTTGCCGTCGCAGTAGGCGTATTTGAGGTTGGTTGAGTTTTTAACCGCTCTATCGGTGTAAATCATATATACGTCGCTGGTTGCAAGGGCGGTGTTTTCCACTCTTCCGTCAAGCGAATAGGCAAGTGCGCCGTCTTTGGCTTTGGCAAAGGCAATCTCGTCTTTTGCGGTCGGGTCAAAGAAGTTTAAATTGATGAAGGTAAGTTTTGACGTAGCATCCACGGTGCATTTGCCGATAAAGCATTCTTCTGTTGAGAAGTAGAGGGAGTTTTCGTCAAGATACACGCTTGTAATCGTTGCGCCAACGGACGAGGATGTGAGGGTAAATTCGTCCTTGCTCTCGCCGAGGTATTGCTTGTAGCCGTCCTTGAAAGCGACGGTGATTTTGCCTACGTAATCGACGGCAAAGTCGATAGCGTCCGAAAAATCGTCTTGCGCGAGAGTGGGGAGTTGTTTGCCGCTTTGGTTGATTGTCACGACTTTGTCGGAGCAAAGAAGATATACGTTTGTTCCGTCTTTTGCGGTCGTGATGCGCTTTGCACCGTAGGAAGAGCAGAGTTTGACTGCGCCATCGCCGAGGAGTATATATACGCCGTCGGAGGTGAGGACGTAAAGTTTGTCAAGATAGGCGATATCGTAAACGCCATCGATGTCATACGTGGCGGTGATTTTGCCCGACGTGACTTTGCTTACGCCGTTTGTAAATGCGACGTAGTAATCGTTTTGTCCTTTGCAAACTCTTTGAGGGGTATTTTCAAAATATACGCAACTCATTTCGCCCGATTCGACGATAGAGAGGCGGTTGTTTTTGCTGTCGGCTACGACGAGTTTGTCGCCGTCCTTGATGACGTCGGCAGGGGCGTCGAAGTGTCCGAGGTCGCTGCCTGACATGGTTATGGATGAGTCAAGTCGCAAAGACGTTTTGTCATCGGAAAGCGTATAGACGGTGACGGAGTTTTGAGAAACGGTGAAAAGTCTTTCGCCATACGCAAAGAAGTAGTCGGGGGAGATTTCCGTCGAGAAAAGTTCCTCGCCGCTTTGCTTGTCTATGCACACGATATAGTTGTTGTCGTCAAAAGTTTTGAGTGCGTAAATTGCACCTCCGACGTACGCTTTGATAAGCACGCCTTTGGTATAAACTTTGCTTGTTTTGGTGCCGTCCAAAAGATTGTAAGTGGTGAAGAACTGTTTGCCCGTGCCGTCGATTGAAAAGACGTAGAGGGTGCTGCCTTCGCCCGTAACGACGGTGGATTGACCTGCAAAGTCGTAATCCTGAACGTTGTCGGCATCAAATGCGATGTCGAGATTTTGGTCATATACGCTCACCGTGCCGTATGCGGAGTGGGCGTAAAGATACGTGCCGTCGCTGTTGAAGTACGTAATATTGGTGGGAGTGGGCAAAGTGCGCTCTTGCCACTCTGCCGCAGTATCCGTCAAATCGAGGGTGTAGCAGCCGCTTTCACAATTGAGGAAAGCCACGCTGCCGATTGCAAAGACGTTTTCCACGTTCTCGAAATTCGCCGCATAAACGCTCGTTTGGGTTGTGCCACCGCCTCTTACGAAAAGTTTGTTTGCAACGTCGTCGTATATGAGAAGATAGGAGCGGTTTGCGCTGACTTTCGAGGGGTTGGCAGATTGAAAATAGTCCGTGGTGGGAAATACTTGCGTAAAGGTCGTATCCGCTGCCAATGCGATTTGCGAATTGGACATAAGAGACAACGTCAAAGCTCCCGCACACAAAACCGTGAGGGCGAGAGATAGGATAAGACATATTGCAAGTTTGCTCTGTGGACGCTTTTTCATATCTATCAGTATATCCAAATTGCAACTTTAAGTCAAGATAATAAGTTTATTACTTGAAATATTTGCGCGCGTGTGTTAATATCTATAAAAAGGTTTATATATGGCAAACAAAAAACGATATTATCACAAAAACAGGGCGCAAAAGCCCGATAATGCGGAAAATTCTGCAATACAGCAACAAACGGCTCTTTATTCGAGCGAACAGTTATCTCAATCTTTGCAAAACCTCGGCGTAAGCGAGGCTACTTGCGCATTGCTTGAAAAAAATCGTATTCTCACCGCTGCAGATCTTATTCGCCGCACGGAAAAGGATATGTACAAGGTGCAAGGTCTCAACAAGAAGATTTTGTTTGAGATAAAAGACGCACTCAAGGCAAACGGCATGTCATTGCGCCCCGAGCAAAAGCCTCAAAACGCGCAAAACGACAAGGCGCAAAAGCAAGAGGGCAAAGATAAGAGCGTTGAGGGACAAAAGAAACAAAAAAACGACAAAAACGCAAAGCAAGAGGACTTGCAGAGCGAAAAGCGCACTTCCAAATTCGGCTTGGCAGACAAAGCGCAAAAGTCGCAAAACAAGCCTCAAAAACAACAACCTCAACAACAGAAAGGACAAAATCAAAAGCCCGCTCAACAACAAAAGAGCGCAAGTCAAAAATCGCAAAAACCCGAAAGATTGACGGAGCCTTTGCCTTTTGGCGAGTGGCGCAAGGTGCTTAAAGGCGGCAAGTGGGGATATTCGGACGGATTCAAAATCGTCATTCCCACTATGTACGACGAGATTTTTGCCTTCAAAGACGGATTGGCATCCGTTGAAATCGACGAAAAATGCGGATATATCGACAAGGATAACAACGTGGTTATTCCGCTCGATTACGATACCGCTATGAGTTTTTCCGAGGGATTGGCAATGGTTGTCAAGGGCGATAAGTGTGGCTATATCAACAAAAACAATGAGGTCGTCATTCCGTTTGAATACGACGCCGGCACACCGTTTGAGGACGGCGAGGCGAAAATTAAGAAAGACGGAAAATGGGGAACGATTAACGTTGAAGGCAAAATAGTCTGGATTTGACGTTTTCGTTTGAAATTATCGACCGATTGGTTTGACTATGAGCAAAAATCGAAAATACAAATCAAGTCTTGCTATGATAAGTGCAATATGCCTTTTGGCTGTCGCGCTTGTCCTTGTTTTGTTTTCTTGCACGCTAACCGCCGAAAATATCGCCTTTTCGGTAAGTCCGAAGAACTATATCGAGCAAGTCGTAAACGAAAGCAAAGACTGGTATATGGATGAGGATTATCTCGATTTGGATAGGCTCAAGCAGACTGTGGAACTTTGGAAATACAGCACCAAATACGACTTTGGCGGCATAGAGCCTGTGGTCGTGGCGGTGGTGGATTCGGGTATTATTGCCGATCACGAATTGTTTGTGGGAAATTACGACGACAACGGTAATCCTACGACTACGGACGGAGTTGGAAAATACGACGTGCTTTATAGGGATAATGAGGGCAATCTTATGAAAATTTGCACGTCAAACGGCAGTTATGTAACGTCGAATATTACAGACGATCACCCCTCGTATCACGGC
>DBJV01000085.1:5688-5877 GCA_002297185.1 Christensenella sp. UBA767 | reverse complement strand
AGGCATTATAGCCGTTTTAATTCACGAACTCAACCTTGAACAATACATCAAGATTTTGCCTGTGAAAGCAGGTGTGAAAGATAATTTCTCTTGGCAGGCAGTATCTCTCGGTATAAATAAAGCCATTGAAAACGGCGCAGACGTTATAAATATGTCGATAACAGTCAAAAATCCCGGCAATAGTGGCGG
>DBJV01000085.1:0-5670 GCA_002297185.1 Christensenella sp. UBA767 | reverse complement strand
CGGCAACGCAAGCGAAAAATGCAGTTCTTGTTGCCGCGGCAGGTAATAGTAGTGCAAATTCCGATTTGGCAGCATATTATCCGGGTGCAAGTTCCAACGTTATAGGCGTAATGAATTATACCAAGAGCGAAAACGGGAAAGTGCTTTCAAGCACTTCAAATTACGGCTCGGTGTATGATGTTTGCGCTCCGGGTACAAATTTAATGAGCGCGAACGGCAAGGGGAAGGACGGATACATTGAGATGTCAGGCACGAGTATGGCGTCACCCGTCGTGGCTTTTGGAGCGGCACTTAGATTGCTCAAGAGCAGAGCGTATGCAAACGCAAATCCGGGCGCCGATGAACTTACTCCGACTGAACTTGCAAAAGAAGTGCGTGCGGCGGTTGAAAAAGATTCCGTCGTCAAAACGCTGACAAGCGAAAAATACGACGCTTTCGATATGTGCAAACTTGTCGAGAACAAAGAGGCGGCTGTGAAAATATCCCTTTGCGAGGACAGCGAGGGCGGTCTCGAGCAGAGAATGAACAACGTAAAGCCCATCAAATTGCAACTTAAGATGCAAAGCGCATCCTTCAATGCAGAGGACGGCAGCGTAACTTGGTATGAGGTTAATGACGACGATAGTCTCGGAGACGAGATTGGCGAGGGTGCAGAGTTCGTTTATACGCCGAAAAACGAAGTGTATTCGACAAGAATCACGGCTATATGGCGCGCGACGATAGGCGACGTGCAATACGCCGAAACTGCGGAACTTGTCAAAATCGTCGTAGATTATATAGATTTCAATTCGTCGTTTGTGAGAAATTTGGAACTTAATGCAACCGATACCGACGGCAACCTGCTTACAGGCTCGCAAATCCGCACGGGAGTGGAATACGAGTTTGCAATATCCGACGTGGAATTGTCCGCAATATCCGACTATACGCATATATATTGGTTTGTTGACGGACAACTGATGAGCGAGGGAAAGACTTTCAAATATACATTTGAGGATAATCGCCGCACGGTCGTTACGGTGAGAATAAACAATCAGTTCGGAAAGGAATTCGTCGTCGATTTCGAGGAAGAAATCGCAAAAGAGCGCGCCTTGGAATCTTTGGAGATATTTACAATTGTCGCAGGTACGGGAATAGTGCTTGCAGTAATCATTGTTTTCGTCGTGCTTGCGGTGAAGAAGAGAAACGTAAAATAATCGACAAAATAGCAAAATTTCCGCAAAAAATAGTAACGAAAAAAAGACTGTTCGACGAACAGTCTTTTAAATGAGACGATTTTTAGTTATGCTTTGATTGCGTCGAGTGCGCGGCAAAGAGTTGCTTTCTTTCTTGCAACGGTGTTCTTTTTGTAGATGCCGTCTTTGTATGCGCAATCAATTACGGAAATCGTTTCGGGAAGGAGTTTCTCTGCAAGAGCGACGTCTTTTGCCTCGATTGCTGCGTTGTATTTCTTTACAGCGGTTTTAACACGTGCTTTTTTTGCGGTGTTGATTTCGTTTCTCTTTTCAGATGTGATAACTCTCTTTTTTGCTGACTTAATATTTGGCATATTTTTCTCCTCGTACTTTTGTACTGACTAAATATCTTTGATATATTAGCATAATCGAATAAAACTTGCAACCGTTTTGCATTGATTTTTTGCGAATATGCACAATAATATTATGATTAACGACTATTACGTAACCGATATGGCGGTGGAAAGCGCGGAAGGAATGGATTTAGGCACTTTCGCCACGCAGAAAAAACTCTCTTACGGCATAGAAAAGCGAGTTATCAACGTCAAAAGTTTGGAACTTGCGCAGAAAATCGGAAGAGAAAGGGGCGTTTATATAACGCTCGATTGCAAAAAGAGCGTTCTTGAGGGCAAAACGACGATGAGTTATTTGTCAAATCAAATTGCAAATTGCGTGAGCGAACTTGTAGGAATAGTGAAAAAATCCGCTCCCATACTTATAGTGGGACTTGGCAACAGAAATATTGTGTCCGACGCTTTGGGAGATAGCGTCGTGGCGCAAATAAACGTCGCAAGGGCAAACGATACCGCCGCAAAAGCCAAACTTTGTGCAATATCGCCGGGTGTTCTCGGCACTACGGGGATGCAGACGTCCAAAATTGTGTCCGCAATCACGGACAAAATCAATCCGAGCGTTGTGATTCTCATTGACGCGCTTGCTACGAGTTCTGCAAAAAGACTGGGATGTTCCTTTCAAATATCCAACAGCGGAATATCGCCGGGGAGCGGAGTGGGGCAGGATAAAGAGCGTATAGACAAAAGCGTTTTAGGCGTACCGACGATATGTATAGGCGTGCCTATGATGCTGTCTTTGCGTACGAGCATATATTCGTTTTTGAAGGATTATCTGCAAGATGAAAATGGGGATATAAACGAGTTTTCTTTGCGACAAAAAATGGCGGACGAGGCACTTTCCAATCTCGTCGTCGCTCCCAAAGACGTGGATTATCTCGTGTCGCTTTGCTCGAAAACGATTGCAAGCGCGCTAAATAGCGCGTTTGCATAAAATCGGCAATCTAATAGGCTCAATTTGATTGTTTCAAAAGAATATCGAGTATGTTTTTATACTTGTTTGTTTCGTTTTGACCGCTGAAAGAGAACGTAATTTTGCCGCTACCAAAGCCGTCAGGGCGTGCCTTTGTCAGAGATTTTATCAGGTTGTCGTTTCCGTCGATAAATTCGATGTCTCCGAGTATGCGTTTTATCTCGTCTTTGCAATAAGGGTAATGTGAGCAACCGAGAATAACTCTTTTTACGCCTCTGAATTTATACAAGCGGATTTTTAGATACGTACGAAGTGTCGACATGTCGAGATTGCCTTTGATTTGGTTTATCGAGGCTTGAATTTCGACGAGAGAGGCAAGTTCGGGCGTTTCTGCGGTTTTTATTCCGTTGGTGTCCGTATTCGAGAGCGTGCTTTCGGTTGCCATAAGCAGCGTTTCATTCGGATTTTGACAATCTAACGGGGGCAAAAGGCGAATTACGCCGCTTTCGTTATATGCCGTGGACGCCGTGTTGCAGGCAAGCACCACTATGTCGCAATGCTTTTTCATTTTTGCGATTGCGTTCGATATGATTTGTTGCAATTCCTCTTTTGATTTTGAGCCGAAAGGGTGGTTTGCGTTGTCCGCATAATAGAAAATGTCGTCCGTCTTGAATTTTGTTTTCAAAACGGCGAGCGTTGTAAGTCCGCCTATTCCGCTGTCATACACTCCGATAACCGACACGATGCATATATATGACAAAAAGCGAGTTTATGACAAAAAAATGCATAATTAATTCGATTTGATAAATGCGCAATTTTGAAAAATCGATATTCTAACGAGGCGGTTTTTCTTATGGAGTAAAAGGGGAACAGTGGTTGTAAAATTTTTTTTCCGCAATCTAATCGATTGTATCGGACAAAATGCTTTATTTGCGCGCTATCGGGGCAAAAATATAGTTGAAAATATTATAAATTTATTATATAATATCAATATCTACTCAAAAGAGGTAAATTATGAAGATTTTTGATACAGATTCAATCCGCAACGTTGCGCTCATCGGCCACTCCGGCGAGGGCAAAACATCCCTCGCAGAAGCTATGATGTTCGAAGCGAAAACAATCGATCGTCTCGGCAAAGTCGATGACGGCACTTCGACGATGGACTACGACGACGAAGAAGTCAAGAGAAAGATATCTATTTCTTTGTCGCTCGGTTATGCGCTTTATCGCAATACCAAAATCAACATCCTCGACGCTCCAGGTTTCTTCGATTTTGAAGGCGAAATGATTGCTGCTTTGCACGCTGCAGACAGCGCAGTCGTCGTTACGAGCGCAACCGGTTCTTTGACGGTCGGCACAGAAAAGGCTCTCGAACTTTGCCAAGAAAAGAAAGTGTCCGCTCTTATCTTCGTCAATGCTGTCGATAAAGACAACAGCGATTTCTTGGGCACCGCAAGAGCGATTATGGCAAAATATAAGAGCGTTATCCCCATCGAACTTCCCATTATGGAAGGCGGCAAGATGGTCGGCGTCGTTGACGTACTCAACAACAAGGCATTTGACCTTACCAATAGGGAAATCGCAGTTCCTGCATCCTTGCAAGGCGAAGTCGAAGAGTTCAACGGCAAGCTCATGGAAATGATTGCAGAGACCGACGAAGAACTTATGATGAAATTCTTTGACGGCGAGCAATTCACCAATGAAGAGATCCAAAAAGGTTTGCACCAAGCAATCGCAGACGATATCTTCGTTCCGCTCGTCGCAGGCAATGCGCAAACTTCAAAGGGCGTTGCAAGACTTATGGACAAACTCGTCGATCTTATGCCGCATCCGCAAAGAGCGCACAAGATCAAAGCAATCGTTGACGGAAAAGAAACCGAAGTCGGCGTTGATCCGTCCGCTCCGTTCTCCGCACAAGTTATCAAATCTGTCGTTGACCCGTACGTCGGAAAACTTCTTATCTTCAAAGTTCTCGGCGGCAAACTTTCAAGCGGCGATTCCGTTTATAACGTAAGCGTTGACAAGCCCGAAAAGATCGGTACGCTTTACGTCCTCAAGGGCAAAAAGCAAGAACCCGTCGATTGCCTCAATGCAGGCGACATCGGCGCTGTTGCAAAACTCGTCTATACCAACACCAACGATACTTTGGTTGCATCTGCAGACAATAAGATCGAATTTGAGAAAATCGAATTCCCGAAACCCGTTATCTCTTACGCTGTTAAGGCTCTTAAGGACGAAGAAAAAGCCATCCAAGGTCTTATCAAGATGCAAGAAGAGGACGCAACATTCAAGGTTGAAAAGAACGTTGAAACAGGCGACGTGCTTATCAGCGGTTTGGGCGAGGCTCAACTCGACATTATGTGCAAGCGCGTAAAGAGCAAACTCGGCATCGACATCACGTGGCAAGAACCCAGAGTTGCATATCGCGAGACTATCCGCAAGACCGCTCAAGCAGAAGGTAAGCATAAGAAACAATCCGGTGGCGCAGGTCAATACGGCGACGTTTTCATCAAGTACGAGCCGGGTGCGGCTGACGGTGAATTCGAGTTCGTTGACGCAGTTGTCGGCGGCGCAGTTCCTCGTCAATTTATCCCCGCAGTCGAAAAAGGTTTGCGTGAGGCTATCAAGCACGGCGTACTCGCAGGTTATCCGATGGTCAACCTCAAAGCAACGCTTTACGACGGTAAATATCACCCCGTCGATAGCAAGGAAATCGCGTTCGTCACAGCTGCAAAACTCTCCTATGCAGACGGTATCGCAGCAGCAGGTCCGTGTTTCCTCGAGCCTATCGTTGAGGCAAAGGTTACAGTTCCCGATGAGTATCTCGGCGATATCCTCGGCGATATGAATAAACGTCGCGGTCGTATCCTCGGCACAGACATGGCAAACGGCAAGCAAATCATCACCGCAGAAGTTCCGCAAGCAGAAATGTTCCGCTACGCAACAGATCTTCGTTCCATGACACAAGGTCGCGGTAAGTTCGAAATGCACGTCGTCCGCTACGAAGAGGTGCCTGCAATGAATAATGATAAGATTATTGCGGATGCGAAGAAACGCGAAGAGGAATCTGCCAAGAAATAATAAAAAGAACGCTATTTAGCGAATAACTGTGTTAGAGCCACTTGCTCGTCCAGTCACGTACGCCAAAGTACGTTAGGCTGTCCGTTCAAGTGGC